>CAZLDP010000117.1:0-7390 GCA_964558145.1 uncultured Prolixibacteraceae bacterium
TTCTTGAACTCTCCCAGAATCCTGGGATCGTGACATTCGATCCAGCAGGCTTTGTACATGGACAGGGGTTCGAAACGGCATTTGGCCCCATATTCATGTTCGAGCCGGTATTGAATCACTTCAAATTGCAACTGTCCTACCGTGCCGATGATCTTGCGTCCATTAAACTGGCTGGTAAAGAGCTGGGCCACCCCTTCATCCATGAGTTGGTCGATGCCTTTTGACAGTTGCTTCGATTTCATCGGGTCGGCATTCTCCACATACCGGAACAATTCCGGAGAGAAGCTGGGAAGTCCTTTGAAGTGAATGATCTCGCCTTCGGTGAGTGTGTCTCCGATGATGAAGTTACCTGTATCGGGTACTCCGATAATGTCACCCGGGTACGCTTCCTCTATGGTTTCCTTTTGGGAGGCCATAAAGGCGGTAGGGCTCGAAATGCGGACGGTTTTTCCCTGCCTGACATGGGTGTAAACCTTGTTTCGCTCAAACCTGCCTGAACATACTTTTAAAAAGGCAATCCGGCTCCGGTGGTTGGGATCGATATTGGCGTGAATCTTGAAAACAAAGCCGGAAAAGGCCTCCTCATCCGGTTTCACTTCCCGTTCTTCGGCATGGCTGGATTGGGGCCAGGGAGCAATTTTTACGAAGGTGTCCAGCAATTCCTGTACACCGAAATTATAGAGCGCACTCCCGAAAAATACGGGCGCCAGGTTGCCGGCTAAATAATTGTTGCGATCAAAGGCAGGATAAACACCTTCCACCAGTTCCAATTCTTCTCTCAGCACTGCGGCATAGCGACCGATATGCCTGTCAATCCCAGGATCTTCCGGATCGTCGAACCGAATACCCGGTTGAATTTCCTGAATACTGGGATTGAAAAGCTGCAAACTTCTGTCGTAAAGGTTGTAAACTCCTTTGAAGCTATCGCCGCTGCTGATAGGCCAGCTTAGCGGACGCACCCGGATATGGAGCATATTCTCGATTTCATCTAACAGGCTGAAAGGATCACGGGCAGGCCGGTCCATTTTGTTGATAAAGACGATGACCGGAGTATGCCTGATTCGGCACACATTCATCAGTTTCTCGGTCTGAGGCTCGACTCCCTTTGCGGCATCAATGACAATGATTACGCTGTCGACTGCCGTAAGGGTTCTGAAGGTGTCTTCCTGGAAATCCTGATGCCCCGGTGTATCCAGAATATTGACCTTGTACCCGTTGTATTCAAAACCCATCACCGAGGTGGCCACTGAAATTCCGCGCTGGCGTTCAATCTCCATGAAGTCCGATACCGCAGCCTTCCTGATTTTGTTGCTCTTGACGGCTCCTGCCACACGAATGGCGCCGCCGAACAACAGGAGTTTCTCTGTCAGCGTGGTTTTTCCCGCATCAGGATGACTTACAATCCCGAATGTACGCCTGCGCCTGATCTCTTCAATAAAATTCATCTTTGTTGGTTTGAGGGCGCAAAATTATCAATTTTCATGAAAATGATCCCTCAAACCGACCAATCTGGTAATCTGCGTTCCCCCTCCATGGTGAAAATTTCGGTCACTGCCTGCGATACTTCAAGAACACCCCGGTATAGTCCTGCCGGATCAAAAAGTGCAAAATAGCGGATTACCAGCGTCATCCCCTTTGAATGGATCCGGAAAGAGGCTTCCTTCTGTCGACCATTCCTGAATTCAGTGAGAATATTCTCAACAATCTCCAAACTTTCAGGAGGATGACAATTCCGCACATCCCTTCCCAAAACCGCATTGTTCCTTGGAAATATTCGTTTTTCCGGATCGGAAAAGAATCTCACTTTGTCGTACTCGTCCACAAAGGTAATATCAACGGGCAAATGACGGAAGATAAGGATAATCTGTTCTGCCGAAAGCAGACCGCTTCTCAGGTTTATCAATTCTTCATCCACATTCATGCCAATCTCGGCAATTTCGGTCTCCAATTCGGGATTGAAATAGGGGAAGCCGGTACCTGTTACTTCCCTGAGCAGTGCATCCACTTCTTCGGCGGGGAGGGTCTCCCTTACTACCGGGAAGAGGATCCGTTCCTCTCTGAAACGCATGGCATACATATCAAAAAAGAGGTCGCCTGCATATCGGTTCAAACGGGGCAGATCGAAATGATCACCCGTCAGAAGGCTCACAACCTGTTTCAGATTTTTGCGGATGTCGTCGTGATACGACCCCATCACCTTCACGCAGTTGTGGTCTTTCCAGTGCTTTTCAACCAGCGGGAAAAGCGTGTTCTCCAATATTTGATAATAATCACCATAGCGTTCCAACTCTGAAAAACTACGGGCAAGCTCTTCCCTGACCGGAACATCTCTGGGATCTCGGTTAATCTTTTTGATCAGCGGCCTGATATTCTTCAACCGTTGATCCAGTTCCGTATTGTTCAAGATGCAGCATTCCAGAAAACTTCCCGGTACAGGGGGATGAATATCCAAATTCAACAGCGGTTTGTTCAAAATACCCAGAAATTTGTTGATCCCTTTTTTCAGAGCGGCCATAGGAACCCCGTTTTTTACAAGCTTGTCGACCAGCCTGATGACATCCGCAGGTTTTGAACGGTCGATGTATTCCTGGTTCTGGCGTATAATCTGCAACCCGTATTTCCCATGGTAAATGGCGTAAAAAACTTCGGCGAGTTTTTGAAGCTGCAACCTGTCGTCCATATTACAAAAGTTTTGAGGGTGTTATCTTTCGTTTAATTGCTTGTGCGACTTGTCTATACACCGCGAAATGAATTTCCAGTATTTTTTGTGGAACCTGACACTTTTTTTGCCGATCATCTCATGGATGGTTTGGGGTGTGTCGGCGGGAGAGAATTTGACGGGTTCCCTGTTCTCATAGATGGCCGCTACTTCGGGGTGGAATTGTACCCCGAACACATGGGGATATTTTTGATGGGCAAGCCCCTCGACGACTTTTCCATCGGGAGAAAGGGCAGTGACTTCAAAGCCTGTGCCGATCCGGGCAGACGACTGATGGTGACTGCTGTACACCAAGGGTGCAAATTTGCGTGAAATTCTGACCCTCTCAGGGAAAAAGGGGTGGTTGGTAAAACCGATGGGATGGATGTTGATCCCCATGAGCTGTTTGTCGTCACTGATCAAATGCCAGTAATTCCTGTGCAGGTTTTCCCTGCCGGTCTGCAAGATCTCTGCTGTATCCTTCTTGCCGTAAATCAAAGCCGGTATATCCTGAAAAAGAGTTCCCCCTGTGGCTACATTCATGGTTTGAAGTCCAAGGCAGAACCCTGTGACAACATAGCCTGGCCTCTCTTCCAGAAAAGGTCGGAATGCAGGATTGCGAGATCCTCCTAATAAATGGAACATCAGGGAAACTTCAAATGAATGCCGGGCGGGATCAGTCACTACCGAATAGCTCTCCTCCTCTCCGTATAGGCGGGGTTGTATATCAGGACCCCCGAAGAAAAACAGGGCATCGGAATGGTTAAAAATTTCCCTGAAATCATCTGAACAACTGTTTTCCCTGAAAAGAACAGAATCTGGTAAATCGCCGCTTACTTCCTTCAGTGTAAATCCTGACTCGGGATGCTCTTTCACATATTTTTCGCTTGCGGAAAAATCGTAGACCTGACTTCTGTGGTACACTCCGATGAACCGGAACTTCATGCGATCCCCAGCCAGCATCTTGCGTTCTGTCAGAAAACGGATTGTTTTCATGTTTGAGACAGTGGGGTTTGCTATCGCAATCCGGATGATCTCCGGATCGTCTTTTCCGCCGGCAGGGGTTAATGCGTGGCTGGTCAAAGTCAGGGCGGCAAATACTATTGCCAGAATTATTCTGTTCATAAAATTACATTTTGGGTTTCAAATATACTGATTGGATAGTGGTTTGATAACTTTCCCGGTTCATTTTTCGGCACACTTTTTCCCTTCTTAGAAACTTTCGGAGCGACATTCATTATTTTACTGAAACCGGCACTGCTTCACTTTCTTTATTATTTTTGTGAAATGAACCAAACTCTGAAGATATGTCATTCAAAATTTTCACCCTTCAATTGACCGGAAAGCTGAAACCTACTGAAAAGATTGAAGCTGAGCGAAAAAAATTAACGCAGGATTACCAGGCATTTTTAGAAGCGGAGAATTCGGCCGAATTGAAGGAATTCAAGGAATTGCAGGAATGGGTCAGGTCGGGTGTACCTGATCAGGTGAAGCGTGAATTGGAATCTATGACCTTCAGGGGAAGCCAGGAGTATAATTTGTTGCAGGAGTTCGAAAAACTGAAGAAGAACAAATCAATCCTTGGTTATTTTAAAGTAGCGGGTTCACCGGAATTGATGCGATTCCGCAAAATTGAGGATTCGGAGAAACTGCGTCAATTTTGGGAACTGAAGGATTATGTCGAAGGAGGTCCTTTCGAATGGGATAAAAAGTTGATTGAGTCGGATCGTTTTGCTGGTTCTGTGGAGGAAAAACTGATGAAGGAACTGGATCATCTCAAGAAAAATAAAGCGTTGGAAGCCTATTTCAGAATGTGTAATTCCCCGGCGCTTAAAGATCACTTTCAGTTTCAGAAGAGTGATAAACTCCGGCGTTTTCTGGAGCTGAAAAATGTACCCCGACGCGATCAGGCTGCACGAAAGGAGTTCCGTCAACTCAAAAAAGACCGGGCAATTGTCGATTTTTTCAGGATGGAAAAATCGCGCGACCTCAAATATTATCACAAAATGGCAGGGCGTCATGTGCTGAACAGATATGAAGAACTGGTGGCTGAAACCGGATCAGCATCTTTCCTGCAGAGGGTTGCTTATTTAAAAGACACCCAAAAACTGAAAAAGAGCGAATGTTGGAAGAAGATGAGGCAGTATAAAGAACTGGCTGCAAGTGACGATATTCAGTTCTTCCGGAGGTTTAAAAAGTCGGCGTTTTACAGGAATTACCTCGAAACCAAGGATTCTTTTCAGCTTGGACGTTACAGGGAGCTGGCTGAGATAACCGGTTCGGTTGATTTTCTGAAAAGAAAGGCCTGGCTCGAAGATACCCGGAAGTGGGAAAAAAGTCCTGAATATGCCCGGCTCCAGGCGTATGAACGTTTGGGGAAAAACCAGAAAGTACTTTTGTATCAGAAATACGCTGGCGGGCATTTATTTGATTTTCTGAAGGAGTGGGAGGTAGCTTTTGAAGACGATTTTGTGGGAACATCGGCCGACCGGTCGAAATGGAGTTTTAACACCTGGTGGGGGGAACAGACGCCCGGTGGTAATTTCTCGCAACCAGGGGATCTTCAGGCTTACACGGGGGGAAAGAATACCACGGTAAATTACAGCCGGCTGGGAATTCAGGTCAGGAAAGAAAAATGTATGGGCAGGCAATGGTTGCCCTCCGCGGGATTTATTCCGGCAGAATTCGGCTTTACCTCCGACATTCTCTCCACCTTCCAATCTTTCTGGCAAAAAGAGGGCATCTTTGAAGCAAAAATTAAATTTTTGCCTGTAGAGGAAGTGGTGAGTTCCATCCATCTTTTGGGAAAGGAACCCGGTACCCAGGTTACGCTGTTGGAGATGGGACCGGAATGCCGGTCGGGAGTTTTGTCTTTCAACGGATATCAAAAACCGCTGTTCAGCGGCGTCGATCTGAAAAACTTAAAAAAAGGCAGGTTTTACATTTTCCGTGTCGAATGGGAAGGGCATCACTTCGTGTGGAAAATCAATGATCAGGTAGTACATGAAGAGGTGGTGAGCAAGCTGAATGATCCCATGCATCTGAATCTGACTTCGCTGGTAGTGAAGCAGGTTCCCGTATCCAAGCTTCCGGTGACCTTTGAGATGGACTGGGTCAGGTGCTACAGGAAAAAATAAAGATCTTCCGTTGTCTGATGATTCACGGCAGTTGATTCCGGTGCAGAAATCCCCGTTTTCGTTGCCCGGGAATTGAAAAATCAGAATCCTCTTTTATTGAACAGGGTGTAACCGAAGTTGAACATCAGGTACCACTGGGTTCCCGGTTTTTCATAGTAGTTTAGAATAATACCTGCTGGTCCGATGCCTGTTTGGAATACCAGCGCTGCCAATCCCTGAAAATAGGCGTTTTTGATAAAGTGGTCACTGCGTACCGCTTTAAAACTGCTGGTTCGGAGCGTTTCGTGAAGGGGCAGGAATGCGTAGCCTTCGATTCTGAAGTGCGTGTCGGCATTCAGATGATAGATTCCCTTTAAACCTCCGGCCAGGTAGTTGTTGGCATGAAAATTTTCGATAAAGAGGGCTTTGCTGTGCGGCGTCGGGTAAAATCCCGGGGCTGACAACATAGTGGAGGTGTAATTCATCAGAGGCTTTTTGTTGCTGAATACGGCATCGAAAAGGAGTCCGGTCCTGATCTTCCGGTTAAGCAAAAAGTATTTCTCCGACGCTCCCTTGAGAAGGAAATATCCGTGGTTTTGAGAACCTTTCACCTGGTCGGTCGGGGTAGTGCCGGGGAGGAGTTTCTCATTTCCCCCGATGTAGCGCAACGAGATTCTGTTATATACCCCATCGGTGGCATATTGCTTGCTGTTCAGTGAATAATTTTCATAGGCGATATGGCTGATCACTGATTTGAAATTTGTTTTGTCGGGTTCATCCGACTTGTTGTATCTCTCGATCTGGTAATAAGCATCCCTGGAGGTGGAGAGTGCAATTCCGACACTCACTTTGTCGTGCCGTTTTATTGGAAATCCAAATTCCCCCCTGAAGTTGGTTTCATTCTGGATCAGAAAGGGAGGGCGCACATCTTCAAAAAAGAGTTCACTGCTTGATGAGAAGAAGTCCCACCGGTTATAGGTCAGATAACTGGCCACATAGAAAGGCCGGAGCATGGGAAAATCGATCCGGCCCCCCAGTTTGAATGAGCTGTAAAACCTTCCGAAATAAAGATTTGAGTTGAAGGTATAGGACCGGTTTTTAAAAAGGCGGTATTCAAAACCGGCAAATCCCTGGTTAAGGGGTTTTGTGGAGATATTCCCGCCCACACTGATTTCTCCTCTCTTTTCCGGTTCAACGATCAGGTGGACATCGAAATAACTCGATTCGTTGTTAAAGATGGCGAGAGGCCTGATCGACTTGATCTGCTCATCGGTTATCAGCTTGAAATATTCCTTCTTGAACATCTCGGCCGTGAACACATTTTTATTGTGCTTGATGGAGTTAATGATATATTTCCGTTGCAGCGGATCGGTAATACCTTCTACCTGGATATTTTGAAAAAGGAGGGCGGGTTTACGGGCATGGAAAGCCTCCCTTCTCCGGGCAAGGTTTTCATTATCTACTCTTCTGCTGATTCGTCCCTTGATGCTGTCAATCAGGGCATAAGTTGTTTTTGTGCCGGCTTCTACAATGTAGTCCAGCTTGGCAAAATCGAGGAGTCCCACTTGCTCCGCAT
>CAZLDP010000118.1:0-7372 GCA_964558145.1 uncultured Prolixibacteraceae bacterium
CTCCTGATAAGCCTGCAGGGCGGGGACTGAAGGTGACCGAAAGCGCGGTGAAGAGGTATGCCGTGTCGGTGGATCTTCCGGTGTTGCAACCAGAAAAACTGAAAAATCCGGCTTTTCTGGAAGAACTGACCACCCTGAAGGCCGACCTCCAGATCGTGGTGGCTTTCAGGATGCTGCCTGAAGCTGTGTGGGCCATGCCTCCCCTGGGGACTTTTAACCTTCATGCCTCGCTGCTGCCCCAATACCGGGGTGCCGCACCCCTGAACTGGGCGGTTATCAACGGTGAAACCGAAACGGGAGTCACCACCTTCCTTCTCTCCCATGAAATCGATACCGGGCAAATACTTTTTCGCGAGAAGGAAACCATCCTGCCCGGCGATACGGTAGGCGCCCTGCACGACCGGCTGATGACCCGCGGGGCCCGGCTGGTAGTTGAAACCGTCGATGCACTGGCTTCCGGAGATTATATCCCCGTTTCCCAGGAGGAGCTTTTGGCTGAATCGGGAGAACTGAAGTCCGCCCCGAAGATTTTCAGGGAAACCATGCGGATTGACTGGAACCAGCCAGCAGAGAGCCTCCGCAACCTGGTACGCGGACTGTCACCCTACCCAGTGGCCTGGACGATTCTCCGGTACCGGGAAACCGGCGCCGAAATCGAAATGAAGATCTTCGGATCTGAAACCGGCGGTATCCGGGAAAATGAAACGCCTCACGGGAGTATTCGCTCCGATAGCAAAAAATTGCTGGAGGTGGCCTGTGGCGACCGCTGGCTGCAGATTACCGACCTGCAGCTTGCCGGGAAAAAACGGATGAAGACGGAGGAATTCCTTAGGGGGTTTCAGGGTATCCACAATTATTTTTGCGTATGATCCTAAAAAAATCCTGTATCATGCCGTCTTGAAGGGCAGGATGCAGGATTGCCGTGTGGACTGTTCCCAAAACTCAGACCCCTGGTTTCTTCAGTCGGGTCACCAGGAAGAAATAAATTAGAAAACCCAGTGAGATGAATACCAGCTCAATGCCATAGGGCAGGGCGGATTCATAAAAGTTGACACCCTGGGAACGGTTGGTCCTGATCATATCAATGATGATCAGCCCGAGGCCTCCCATAAAAGCGACCAAGCCCCACTTGAGGGAAGGATACCGCCGGGGTTCCTCCACCGGCTGCGCGGGTGTGGCTAAAATTCCGGCTTGCTCCACATGACCGTTGTTGATGAGCTTCCTTTTCAGGAAATGTTCAGAAATCAGACGGATGATCTGATAAAAGCCGTAAAAAACAATGGCTGTGATGAAAATAGGTTCCATAGTATCAATTTTTATTTGAACGATATGCCCATATGACCGGTATCCTCCTAAAAGGTTGCAGTTAAAAGTCACTTTTTTTATTTATTTTCTGCAACATTTATCGGGTTTCGAAGTCGTATGGTGAAATGACAGATGCGGAACTGGTCGAAAGGGTTTTAGACGGCAACGAACATGCCTGCAGGTTTCTGGTTTCCAGTTACCAGAAGCTGGTCAACCATATTGTCAGGCGTATGGTGCAGCAGGATGCCGTGGCTGAGGATCTCTGCCAGGATGTCTTTCTCAGGGTGTTCCGAAAGCTACACTCCTTCAGGGGAGAGGCCCGGCTGTCGACCTGGATTGCTTCCATTGCTTACAATACCGCTGCTTCATATCTGAAACGAAAGAAGGTCATAAAGGAACTGGACATGGATCATGCCGGGTTGGCCGCACTGAAGGATACCGGAAATCCGGCTGCTGATGAGTGGGATCAGGAAGAAATCAAAAAAATGCTTCTGGGAACTATAGAAATGCTTCCCCTCCATTACCGGACCATTCTGACCCTCTATTACCTTGATGAATTTTCGTACCGTGAGATCGGGGAGATCACAGGGATGCCCGAAGGAACCATTAAGAATTATCTCCACCGCTCCCGGCTTTTGTTGAAAAGTAAACTTGAAAAGATTCTTGACCATGAAGGAAGAACTGTTTTGCCCAAATAGCGACCCTAAGAACGGGGAACCGGATCAGGAGCAATGGCTGGACCAGATCCTGCGTACCGATGATATCACTCCCTTGTCTGATTCGTTTGCCGGCAGGGTGGTACGCAAGGCTGCCCGCAGGATGATCCTGCGTCAGTACATGGCTGAATTTCTGACGTATGTCTCTGCTTTCCTTGCTCCTCTCCTGATACTCTTCGTTGTGCTTTACTTTACATCCAGGGAGAACCTGTCAGCGTGGACATCTTGGATCAATCCGGTCAAAGAGATCCTGGCCGGAGGAGGAGCAGTGCTGGTATTTGTTTTTTTGGCGGATCGGGTGGCGCTTCCCTGGTTCCTCTTTGTTAGCAGGAACGGAAAAACCGACCGGTAACTCTGGTCAGCCCTTTTTCTTCTGGAGTTTTAGCAGGGTGCCGACAGGCACCAGTTCCCCGTATTTCAACTTGTTAAGACGGTATAACGCCCTGAGTCTGATCCCGTAATACTGGGAGATGTAGTGCATCGACTCCCCTTCATCCACGCGATGAAGTTCATACAATCCCCGTGCCCCCGCTTTCTTGTTCTGCAGATAGAGGATCTCTCCGGGCACCGGTTCATATCCTTCGGGGTAATCGTTGAATTTACGGAGTTCCCACTCCTTCAGTCCGAACTCCTGGCTCAGCAGCTCAAAATTGTCTCCTTCGCGGGCAATGGCAGACTTCAACCCGTTGTGGAGGGAGATCTGCCGGGTGCTGTATGGATTAATGAAAATCTCCTTGCTGAACTGGTCGCCCAGACGCATTTTTTCAACCTGCGCCATCTCTTCATAAGTCATCTTGTGGTCAAGCCGCCACAACTGATGTTCCTCAATGATGTCAATGACCTTCGCGGCATATTGGGGATCGGTAGCGTAACCTGCTTTTTTCAGTCCTTTGGCCCAACCGGTGAAATCGGTCGGCTGCAATTGGAATAAAGCGCTGTAGCGGGGATTCCCCATCAGGAAATTGGTGTGGTCGACATAGGAGTCTTCCACCGTACGGTATTTTCTGAAACATTCGTTTTTTTCATCATCATCGTGGTACGACCGTGCCCCCTTCCAGTCCGATTTACACTTGATTCCGAAGTGGTTGTTCGATTTGAGCGCCATCTCGCTGTTGCCGTCCGACGATTCCAGACATGCCTGAGCCATTTTGATGCTGGCAGGAATCCCGCTCCGGCTCATCTCGCTGATGGCAAGCAATTGGTATTTCCGGATGTATTCGGAACGCGACATCCGCTGGGAATGGGCGGCCATACACGTGAAGAGAAGCATTATAATGCCTGCTGTTTTTTTAAAGGTCATATTGCGTGAAATAAATTTCCGGGTAAATATAACTTTCCCTGATGAAACGACCATACATTACAGGGGAATCGCCCTGATATTGTGGGGCGACCCGTGGCTTTTTGACAGGATTATTGTATTTTTACCAAAAACAGGATTATGATCCAGAGGGAATTTCAGGTGACATACAGGGAGTATGCCGGCATCGAGGAGTTATTGCCGGCACAGGCCAGTTTGGTGGGTAAGGCCCGGGAAATCATGGCCAAAGCCTATTCTCCCTATTCCGGATTTAGCGTTGGTGCGGCTGTATTGTTAGACAATGGAACGGTGGTAACTGGAAATAACCAGGAAAATGCGGCTTATCCGTCGGGATTGTGTGCCGAACGGACCGCCTTGTTCTATGCCAATGCAAATTATCCGGATGTACCCGTTGTGGCTATTGCCATTTCGGCAGCCAATGTTCGAGGGAGGGTAAAGGAGCCGGTTAAACCCTGCGGTAGTTGCCGGCAGGTTATTCTTGAAACGGAAGCCAGGTTTGGCAGAAAGATTCAGCTTCTGTTAGACGGTCTGAACGGGATTTATCTGTTCGACGGGATCGACAACCTGCTGCCTTTCAGTTTCAAACCTGTTTCTCTGAAGGGATGACCCTCTTTATTTTCGTTGCTTTTCTTCTTCTTCGCCCACCATCTGCAAAAAAACATTCCAAAGCGGTTCGTCAGGGGGGATGGCGGTAATGACTACCGGCTCTTTTCGTACTGGATGGATAAATTCCATCCTTCGTGCATGAAGATGGATACCCGCGTCGGGGTTCGACCGGGGAAAACCATATTTCAGATCCCCTTTAATGTGGACTCCGATCTTGGCTAACTGGGCCCTTATCTGATGGTGCCGTCCTGTAATAAGTTCGATCTCCAGCAGATGGTAATTGTCGGAACTGGCGATGGTACGATAGTTCAGCAAGGCATATTTGGAATCGAAAGCCGAAAAATTGTGGGCAAACGATTTATTTTTATCGAGGCTTCTTGAGATCCAATGTTCCAGTGTCCCCTCTGCCGGAACGGGAGGATGGTCAACCACGGCCCAGTAAATTTTCCGGATCTCCTCTTTTTTCTGAAACATTTTGTTTAATCGGGAGAGCACTTTGCTGGTACGGGCCATCAGCACGATGCCGCTGGTGGGCCGGTCAATCCGGTGGGGGAGCCCTAAAAAAACATCGCCCGGCTTGTTGTATTTCTCTTTCAGGTACAGCTTAACCGCATCGGTCATGGGAGTGTCGCCCGTTTGGTCGATCATTACAATCTCCCCACAGGCCTTATTGACTGCGATGATATGGTTGTCTTCGTAAATAACCTCCATTCTCAGATCCGCAGGAAAATCTTCTTTTTGTACATATAATAGAGCACCAGCCAGATCACGGCCAGTGAACCCAGAGCTGTAATCAGGGGTGCAGTTTCTTCAGAAAAAAGCCGGGAGAGCCAGCCGGTGAAGAATAGCGAAATGTTCTTTACATCGACGATCCTTGCAAAAAGGTAGACGAAGATGGAGTTCATCCCAATAACCCGGAAATAGAAAGCCCATTTTCTGAATTTCCAATGGTCAATGATCAGGTAAAAGAGGGCTAAGAGGATAAAGCTGATGCCTCCGGCAAGGAGGTTGAAAGTGGTAGTCCAGCAACTTTTGATTACCGGATAGAAGGGATTGAGCAGGAGCGCGCTCACCACCAGGGCTGCACCGGTTGCTGTCAACTTTCCCACCTTCCGGAGGTTGGGTTCCTTTTTCTTCCGGAGGATTTCCCCGGCAAATGTACCCATCAGGGTAATCCCGATGGCAGAGATGTTGCACAGTAATCCTTCGGGATCGAAGGTGCCCCCGTGAAGCCGTCCGGGTAACAGGAGCCTGTCGAAATATCCGTTTACACACCCTTCCGGAGTCAGAACCCCTGCTCCGAAGCCGGGTACTGGATAGAGCAGTTGCATCAGCGTCACAAAAAGCAGGATAAAAGCCAGCCATGCCAGCCGGAGACGAAAGGCAGGCGCATAGATGACAATCAGGCAGGCAAAAAGGTATCCGAATCCAATTTGCCCTAACACACTGGCATACCGTGCATTTTCAAATCCATTTTTGAGGATTCCGTTGTAAAGCAAACCCAGCAATACCAAGGAGACAAAGCGAAAGACCACCTTCCTGACAATTCGTCGCAGGGGAATGTTTTTTTCAACCTTGGCTGCCACTGCAAAGGGAATGGCGACTCCTGATATAAACATGAAAAGCGGGAAAATAAGGTCATAGAAACGGAAACCTTCCCATTTGACATGGTGCATCTGGTCACCCAGCCAGGTCCATCCCGTTTGTTGAGCCACAAGGGTGGCCAGCAATCCTCCTCCCGTAATCCAGAACATGTCAAAACCGCGCAGGGCATCCAGCGAATAAATCCGTTCGCGGGGGTCACTTCTCAAAGGTGCATTTTTCATAGTTCATCAGTTTAATTATGATTATCCTCTTCCCGCACGGCCACATAGGATTTCCTGCCCGGGTGGCAGTACGGTCTGAATGGTGTTTACTTCGCACAAATGTATAAGAAAAATGATCAACTCCTGCGGATGACAAGCTGTCGTTTTGTCATAATTAATGACACAACCTGCATCCCCTTTTTTTCTGATTATGCCAGAATTGCAATCAAATCCCCTTTTCTGTCAATGGCATAATCATTGCTTTTACCTGCTTGTCTGAAACGAATTTAAAACTTTAAAAATTAGAATAGAATGGGGAAAATTATTGGTATAGATTTAGGCACCACCAATTCATGTGTGTCGGTGATGGAAGGGAGTGAACCTGTAGTCATTCCCAACAGTGAAGGCAAACGCACCACACCGTCGATTGTGGCTTTTGTGGAAAACGGGGAACGTAAGATTGGGGATCCAGCCAAACGTCAGGCAATTACCAACCCGAAAAAAACGGTCTACTCCATCAAACGGCTTATGGGTGAATCGTACGACCGTTGTGAAAAGGAGATCAATCGGGTAACCTATGACGTGGTCAGAGGGGAAAACAATACGCCCCGTGTACAGATTGACGACCGGAAATATTCACCCCAGGAAATCTCTGCCATGATTCTCCAGAAGATGAAGAAGACTGCGGAAGATTATCTGGGTCAGGAAGTTACGGAGGCTGTCATCACGGTGCCGGCTTATTTCAACGATTCGCAACGTCAGGCTACCAAGGAAGCCGGTGAGATAGCCGGACTGAATGTCCGCCGGATCATCAATGAGCCTACGGCTGCATCGCTGGCCTATGGATTGGACAAGCAGCACAAGGATATGAAAATCGCCGTTTTTGACCTTGGTGGGGGTACTTTCGACATTTCCATCTTGGAACTGGGTGATGGCGTGTTTGAAGTAAAATCGACCGACGGAGATACCCATCTGGGAGGCGACGATTTTGACCAGACGATTATCGATTGGCTGGCCGCAGAATTCCAGAGTGATGAAGGTCTCGACCTAAGGAAAGATCCTATGGCGCTGCAGCGGCTTAAAGAAGCGGCGGAGAAAGCGAAGATTGAACTGTCGAGTACCACGCAAACTGAGATTAACCTGCCCTACATTATGCCGGTGAACGGGATTCCGAAACACCTGGTCAAGACCCTTACCCGTGCCAAATTTGAACAACTTGCCGATCGGCTGATCCAAGCTACCATGGAGCCGTGCAGGAAAGCGCTGAAAAACGCAGGAATGAATGCTTCAGATATCGACGAAGTGATTTTGGTCGGAGGCTCAACGCGTATTCCTGCCATCCAGCAAAAGGTGGAAGAATTCTTCGGAAAGAAGCCGTCAAAAGGCGTCAATCCCGATGAAGTTGTCGCTGTGGGCGCCGCCATTCAGGGAGGTGTTCTCACTGGAGAAGTCAAGGATGTGCTCCTGCTTGATGTAACGCCGCTGTCACTGGGTATTGAAACAATGGGTGGGGTGATGACCCGCCTGATCGAGGCCAATACCACCATCCCCACCAAGAAGGCGGAAACCTTCACCACGGCTGCCGACAATCAGCCTTCGGTCGAAATCCATGTGTTGCAGGG
>CAZLDP010000119.1:0-7364 GCA_964558145.1 uncultured Prolixibacteraceae bacterium
CAGCCCAACGAATTAATGTGGATGGAATCCGGGTAGCCAAATCATGGGCCGATGCTGTAACAGCTCCTTTGGGCGGTGATACCTTTGCTCCGCTGTTTGCCTCCGGTTTTCCGAAACTCAGCGCGATCAATGCTACGGGCGCCACCCTCGAGGTATCTATGGATGAACCCGGAAAAGCATTCTATATGGTGGTCCCCAATGATGCTGCCGCTCCGACCACCGACCAGGTGATTTCCGGCGCCGCCTATGGAAGCGTGACTCCGGTCGCAAAAGGCTCTATCGACATTGCAGCCGCCGGAACTGTCTATACCAAGGCGCTGACAGGACTCGCCACTAAAACCGATTTCGACATTTATGTGGTGGCCCAAGATGACGAGGCAACTCCCAACAAACAGGCCGCTCCCGTTAAACTGGAACTCTATACAGACAAACTACCCGACAACCTCTATTCGGCCAATTTTGAGACCTCCCTTCATCCTTTCACCCAGGTGAGTGTCACCGGGGAGCAAATTTGGAATAAGCCCAGCAACAACGAGTATGCCTATATGAACGGATATTCCGGAAGTAATAAAGAAAATGAAGACTGGCTGATCTCTCCCCCCCTTAAACTGGATACCGCTGAGACCATGAAGGTCAGTTTCAAAACAGCCAAGAATTACACTGGCCCGGCATTGAAAGTCATGATGTCGACCAATTTCAAGGGCGCCTTTACGCCGGCCGGGATATCAGCCGCCAACTGGACTGATATTACCTCCAACTTTGAGTTTTCTACGGGAAGCTGGAACTGGAAAGCTTCCGGGGAGTATACTATTTCGATAACTACCGGCAAAGCGTACATTGCATTTGTTTACAATTCGACTACTGACGGAGCTGCTGCCTGGGAAGTCGATGACTTTCTGGTAACCGGTTACGTGAAGAACACCGGTTTCGTGCAGCCTGCCGTTTCTGCAATCAGGATCTATCCCGTACCCACACGCAATGAACTGATCATCGACAATACAGGAAATGTGAAGCAGGCCGAGGTATTTGATATTTCCGGAAGGTTGCATTTCATCCGCATCAACAATGGGGAAACCCAGATTCGTATGGGAGTGGGCCATCTCAATCCCGGTATTTACCTGGTCCGTTTTGCTACTTCCGAAGGCGTGTTGGTGGAGAAATTCATCAAAGAGTAACAGCGCTTACGGTTGGTCGTCTCATTGAAAACGGTGAGCCTGATTTTAATAAGCATAAAGGGGATTAGGTTACCCCTTTGTACTTATTTTTGTACCGACATCTCAAATTGACGCTTAAAGTTGTTTCATTCTGATCATGCAGATATTTCACCAAAGAAGTATGCGGAAACTACTCCGGCTTTTCGTGGCAGCAATGATCGTGCTGGTTTTTTTTTCCTGCAGAAAGGATCCTATGCCGCCTACTCCCGAAGATCCCGAGTATTTTGCTGCCTGTGTGACACCTGGATCCCCTTCTGCCTTAGATATTGTCACTTTTAATGTGGAGGGTTTTCCCAAGAATGGTTCCGTAAGCGTGAACATCCTTGCTTCTCTTATCAAAGCCATGGATGCGGATGTGATTGCCCTCCAGGAAGTGGCATCCGAAGCCGATTTTAACAGGATGGTTGACCGGTTACCCGGCTGGTCGGGGGTATTTTACGAAATCGATAACGACCAGTGGAACCTCGCCTATCTTTTTAAGGATTCGGAAACCACTGTGTCGGCCAATTCTGCCCGTCTCCTCTTTACGGGTGATTTGAGGGCTTTTCCACGACCTCCTTTTGAAATTTTTATCCGGCATAAACCCCTGAACCTTGAGATCTGCCTAATCAATCTCCATTTGAAATGCTGTGGTGGCGACGACAATGAGAAAAGACGGCAGGAAGCTTCGGCAAAACTGAAGGAGTATTTAGACAAATCGAGATACGACGACAATGTGGTTGTTTTGGGTGATTTTAACGATGAAATAAGCTCCACCAGCAGCAGTCAGAATCCTTTTCTTAATTTCATTGAAGACTCAACCGCTTATTTATTTGCTGATATGGGAATTGCCCGGGGCAGCGCCCTTTGGTGGTCTTATCCTTCCTATCCCAGCCATATTGACCATATTTTGGTTTCCAATGAATTGTTTCCCCTTATCGACACGACGGTGGTGGTTAAGGCAAGTCCGTGCTATCCCGAGTATAATACCAACCTGACCGATCACCGTCCGGTATGGCTACGGCTGAAGAAATAAGAATAGCTACCGGTTGTTTTCCTTCACAATTATCACAAATACCGGAAAGTGGTCGCTAAAACCGTTTTGCCAGACTGTACCAGAGAAGGAACGTAAGGGGTAGCCTTTGTACTGTCCGTCTTTCTGCATCAGAAAGGAGCTATTAAAAACCCTGGCCTTCAAAAAATTCCATGAGGAGTAATCTTTACCGGTGAGGGCCTGGGAGATGATGATCTGATCAAAGAGATTGAGTCCGTCGCGGTAGTTCAGTGAGCCGATACCTTTTTTGTAGAGCGGGTACATGGTGTTAAAAAGTTCTCCCTCTTTCAATTTGCCGACCTTGGGAGCGGCACGCAAATACTTACGCAGGCTTTCATCTGAAGGGTCATCATTGAAGTCGCCCATGATAAAAATTTTGGCATCCCGATCGGCTGTCAGGAGGCTGTCGGCGATATGACGCGAAAGGGCTGCCGCAGCGTTACGCCGTGACCGGGTGGTGAGTTCTCCGCTGCTGCGCGAGGGCCAGTGACCTACAATGAAATGCATCGGTTCACCATCGAAAATGCCTGAAACCAGGAGCTGATCACGGGTATAAATCCTTTCGTTCTGGTCATTGTGCAGGATCAGTTCATAGCTGGCGGCGGCCGTTACCCTGAAATACCGCGGCCGGTAAAGCAATCCCACATCCACTCCGCGGAGATCGGGTGAATCGAAGTGGACAATCTGGTAATTGGAGGCTTTCAGGAGCGGATGGGCAATCAGGTCTTCCAGTACCGACCGGTTCTCGATTTCAGATACTCCCAAAATAGCGGGTCCCCCGCTCCAGCCTTCCTCTTCCCCGATTCGTGAAATGGCAAGGGCCATGTTACCGATTTTTTCCATGTACCTGCTGCCGGTCCATTTGTTGGGACCTTCGGGGGTAAATTCCTCATCGAAGACACCGGGGGTGTCGATGGTGTCGAAAAGGTTCTCCAGGTTGTAAAAGGCGATCAATCCTGCCTTTACAGGCGCTTGTCCCGCAACACTCCAGGCCATCCAAAGAAAAGGTAACAAAAAACCTATTTTACGCATATTGTATTGTTTGACGATTGTAAAAATAGCACTTTTCAAATCATTTCTCCTTTTCATCAAAAAGCCTATCTTTCGAAACTATCTTGAACAGCGTGAAATGAAAAGTTTGAAAGTAATTAATGTATTGATATTTTGGCTTTTGGGTGTCAATTGTCTCTATGCGCAGCAGGGAAGTGTGGGGGGAATGGTAGTCGACAGGAACACGGGTTCACCACTCCGGGAAGCGGTTATCACATCAACGACGGGCAGGGAACTGACTCGGACAGCAGTTGACGGCAGTTTTACCGTGATGTTAGACCCCGGCCGTCAGATGCTCTTTGTGAACTTCCCCGAGTATGAACAGTCGGTGATCAGTGTGCTGGTTTTGGCTGGTGAGCGTATCGATGCAGGTAGGATTGAAATGAATGTGGCCGCTGGTTTCATGGCTGACCAGGGCACGGTCAATATCTCAGAAGGGATGTCCGACGACGGGTTTGAAACCCAGTCGATACAGGGTGTCCTCAGTTCCACTGCTGATATTTTTCTGAGTACGGCAGCTTATACTTTTGGATCGATGATGTACAGGGTGAGGGGCTACGAAAACAACTACCAGAATGTGAGTCTTAACGGTTTTGTGGTAAATGATGTGGAGTCAGGGTCACCCTATTTTTCCAATTGGGGAGGGCTCAATGATGTGATGCGTAGCTCTATGGTGACTTCGGGTCCGGAGCCGATCGGGTTTCTGTTTGAGCCGGTGGGAGGAGTTACGCGGATCAACACCCGGGCATCGAACTACCGGTCGGGTCTGAAGGCGGTTTATTCACTGTCGAACCGGACTTACAGGAACCGGGCCATGGTCACTTACTCTACGGGTTTAATGAACAACAACTGGGCATTCACCGGAAGCTTCTCCCGCCGCTGGAGTGAAAGAGGCTATGAGGTGGGAACTTTTTATGATGCCAACTCCTTTTTTCTTTCTGTGGAGAAAAAGTTCAACAGCAGGCACAGCCTGAACCTCACCGCCCTGAATGCCGTCTACGAACGGGGTGTGGCCGGAGGTTCCACACAGGAAGTGTATGATCTGGCCGGCGACAACTTTTACAATCCTTACTGGGGCTACCAGAACGGAAAGGTCCGAAACGCACGCGTGAGAAGCAACAACAAACCGCTCATCACCCTGGCTCACTTTTGGAAACCCTCAGAAAAACTGGATATCCAGACGACCACCGGTTACTGGTTCGGGAAAGGGGGGTATACTGCCCTGAACTGGTACGATGTATTGGATCCCCGTCCCCGTCATACACGAACACCACTACGCGGTCCTGTATACTGCCCTGAACTGGTACGATGTATTGGATCCCCGTCCCGATTATTACCGGAAGCTTCCTTCCTATTTCACCTCAGATTCGGATAAGGGGCAACTCATCGATTCCTGGAAGGATAATCCTGCAGTGAGCCAGATTGCTTGGGATCATTTCTATTTTGCCAACCGCAAAAACATTTATTCCGTTCAGAATGAAGGGGGTATTTCCGGGAACACCCTAACGGGGAACCGTTCCAAATACATAGTGGAAGACCGGCGCAACGATATTTCGCAATTTCAGTTCAATAGCAGGCTTTCATGGGATGCCACGGAAAGGTTTAACCTGACCGGAGGGGTGTTGGCCGATATTTACAGGGGTCACAATTTCACCGTGGTGGATGATCTCCTGGGCGGTGATTTTTGGCTCGATGTGGACCAGTTTGCCGAAAGGGATTTTCCCAACAATCCCGACGCCTACCAGAACGATCTAAACCATCCCGACCATGCTGTGAAAGAGGGCGATATTTTTGCCAATAACCATTATGCCCATCAGCAGGGAGGTACCCTCTGGGGAACCGCAAGGTACGACAACCGGCGCTGGTCGGTTTACCTGGGCGGAAACGGACGGTATACCTCCATGTGGCGTGAAGGGCTGATGCAAAAGGGACTTTTCCCCGACAACAGCCTGGGAGAGTCTGAAAAACTGGAATTTCTAACCTGGGGAGTGAAGGTCGGAGGTGATTACCGGTTTTCGGGGCGTCACCTTGTGGTGGCCAATGGTTATCTGGCCACACAACCCCCGCTTTTCCGCAACTCCTTTCTTTCCCCCCGGACCCGGAATTCTATCACCCCGAACCTTGGTAAGGAGACCATCCTCTCGGGTGATGTCAGTTACATCCTCCGGTCACCTGCGGTTACCGGAAGGTTGACCGGTTACTACACCCGCTTCATGGACCAGACCGAGGTCACCAGTTTTTACCATGATGAGTACCGGACCCTGGTCAACTATGCCATGACGGGTATCGACAAGGAAAATTACGGAATTGAAGCCGGAGCTGAGGTAAACCTTACCTCTGAACTGGCAATTAATGCGGTAGCTTCGGTGGGGCAGTTTCTCTGGGTCACCAATCCGGATATTACCATTACCCGTGACAACAACAGCACGGTCCTCAGCACCGAGGAGGTGTGGATACAATATTTCCGGCAGAGCGGTACTCCCCAGACCGCTTTGGCCCTCGGACTCGAATACAACTCTTCGCGCTTCTGGTGGGCAGGGATCACTGGAAGCTGGTACGACGATATCTATCTGGATTTCAATCCGGTGAGCAGGACTAAGGATGAAACCGGTTATTATCCCTGGTGGGAAACACAGAAAAAAGGAGAACCGGGTTATCTCCTCGATCTCTTTTTGGGAAAATCATGGAGAATCGATGATTATTTCATCAATGTCAGCGTCAACCTGAGTAACATACTGAACAACAAGGAGCTGTTGTCCGGAGGGTATGAGCAGTACCGGTTCGATCCCGAAAGACCTGAACTTTTCCAGCCCAGGGTGTATTACAACAATGGGTTCAACTATTTTATCAATCTCAGTTTCAGATATTAACGAAATGATGATCTACAAGATTACCAACATGACACGAATTATATCCTTTTCAGCCCTCGTAGGCTTGTTGTTCATCATGACAGGATGCATCGACAACAACGAGACGCCGCCCCCTGATGTTCCTTTTGTGACAGGGGAACAGGCCACAGTAGACCAGGTTAAATCGCTGTACAGTGCCGAACTGGCCAAACCCTGGCAGCAGCGGTCTCCGGTTGAAATTACCTCAGACTGGACCCTCCGGGGTGTGATCACTGCCAGCGACAAAAAAGAGGGTAATCTTTACAAGGAGGCGTTTATTCAGGATGCTACCACGGGGCTCCGGATGGTTTTTGATGCTACCAGCGGGCTCTATATCGGAGATTCCGTACAGGTGAATGTGAAGGGTCTCTGGTTGGGAGATTATGGAAATTTCATCCAGATGGGGAGTGAGCCTTATACCGATAACAACGGCAACCTCCGCGTGTCGGGGTTCAACATGGACCGTCATATCCGGAAGATTTCGACAGGACATGCACCTGTTCCGGCAAAGGCTACTATTCAGCAGGTTAAGTCAGCAGCATGGCTAGGCCGACTTGTGAAACTTGAGGAAGTTCAATTCGACGATGACCAGCAGGGCATGAGCTGGGCCGACGCCCAGGCTGATCCCCCCGCTGCGGCCAACAGGGACCTGGTCGACTGTTCGGGCAAAAGCATCATTGTCAGAACCAGTGGTTATGCATCATTTGCCGGAGAAATCCTTCCCGGAGGGAAAGGTTCGATTGTGGGTATCGTCACTGTTTTTAACAGCGACTACCAACTGTTGGTCAGAGATTATTCCGAAGTTCAGATGACTGGCAACCGCTGCGGATTTGTCCCCCAACCCCAGGGAACACCCGTGGAATCCTTATCGGAGAACTTTGAGAATTTCAGCGACAATGCCATTATTTACATCAACGGCTGGCAGAACCTGGCCACAGCAGGAGGAAGGCTCTGGTTGGCCAAGGTGTTTAGCGGAAACCGGTACGCACAGGCTACCGGCTACAATTCACAGCTCACCAGCATGGTCACCTGGTTGGTTACCAACCCGGTAACTCTTTCCACCCAGAAAGTACTGTCGTTTGAATCTGCCAAGGCATACTGGGCCCATACGGGTGAACATCAACCCGTGGAGCTTCTCTTCTCGACCAACTTCAATGGAAATAACATCACCACAGCGAC
>CAZLDP010000120.1:0-7299 GCA_964558145.1 uncultured Prolixibacteraceae bacterium
ATCGGGATCAGGACCGCCGGCCTTGGCAGCGATGGTGATGGTCTTGCCTAACCGGGGAAAGACTTTGGACATCATTCCCCAACGTTTCTCTTTAGCTGCCCTGCGGTATTCAAATGCTCTTCCCATAAAACGGAGTATTATTTCTTGTTATTTATTGTCAATGACTTAGCTTGCTGAATCTCTTTTCCGGAAGCGAAGGCCAAAATTGCAAAAAAAATCAGGAAAGGCCATCAGCCCAAAGGAGAAAAATCTCCCAGGGAAAGCAGTCATTTCAACTTCAGTGGTTTGCAGACCCCGGATTCCTTTTTGACTTTGGCGCCGCATTTCCGGCAAACAAATTCAGGGTGCGATTTATCTTCGAACTCTTTCTTCCCGCAGGCTTTTTTGCTCATCTTATACCGGATTTTCCATTTCCCTGTGGGTAAGAACAACGTTAACCGGAAAATTGTTTTTCAGGTGAGCGGCCAGTTTTTCTGCGGCATAAACCGACCGGTGCTGTCCTCCCGTGCAGCCGAAGCTGACAGACAGGTGGGAGAAGCCCCTGTCGATGTATTTCTTAACGGACTGATCGATCAGGGAGGTGACCAGTTGCAGGAATCCCGGCATTTCCGATTTGTCTTCGAGGAATTGGGCTACCGGTGCATCCATCCCGTTGAGAAGCTTGAATTCAGGATATTTCCCGGGATTGTGGATTGCGCGGCAGTCGAAGATGAAACCTCCCCCATTTCCGGAAGGATCGGCAGGTAAGCCTTTTTTATAGCTGAAACTGGTGATTCTCACCGTCAGGTTGTGCTCCTTTTTTCCGATCGAACGCAGGAAAGCGGATTGCGTGACCAGGTGAAGCACCTTGGTGAGTTCGGGAAGTTCTACGGGCAGGTCAAGTTTCCGCAAAATTCCTTCCAGGTTGTCCAGGGCAAAGGGGATGCTCTTGAGGAAGTGTTCCTTTTTTTCGTAGAATCCGCGGAAGCCATAGGCGCCCATTGCCTGCATGATGCGGATGAGCACAAATCCCTTGTAAAAGCGCATAAATTCATAGCGGTCGACGGGGATAACTTTTTCCAGCTCATCGAGATAGAATTCGAAGAGTTCGTCGCGGACCGACTGGGGAATATCGGCTTTCCCGTCGTAGAGGAGGGAAGCCAGGTCGTATTGGAGGGCTCCCTTGCGGCCACCTTGGTAATCGATAAACCACACCTTGTCGTCTTTGAGCATGATGTTGCGTGACTGAAAGTCGCGGTACATGAAAAAGTCGCTTTCGGCGCTGAGGAGGTATCCCGTAAACCGTTGGAAATCATCTTCCAGGAGTTGTTCGTCGAAGGGAATCCGGGCCAGTTTCAGGAAATAATACTTGAAATAACTGAGATCCCAGAGCATGGATTGCAGGTCGAAAGCTGCGCGGGGATAACAGATCCCGTAATCGATTTCCTTACCAGCAGACACCTGGATGGCGGGGAGCAGGGCCAGAACTTTGCGGTATTCATCGGTGATGGTGCGTGAGAAGCCCTCATTGATGCGGACACGGCTCAGGAAATCAAACAAGGTAACCGTGCCAAGGTCTTCCTGCAGGTAGCAGGATTGGTCGTCGCTAACGGCGTAAATGACTGGCACAGGGATTCTCTGCTTGTGGAAATGGCGGGAGAAGCTCAGAAATGCCCTGTTCTCTTTGATGTCGGCATTCCAGGTACCAATGGCTGAAAAGCTACCTCCCGAAAGCCGCACATATTCCCTGTACGATCCGGAATGGGGCAGCATTTCAAATGAGTCGTGCACAATCCCAAACGTTTTCTGGAAAAGCGTTACCAAATTGTTCTTAGCAATGTGATCCAAAATTCGGAAGTATTGAAGTTTAACTTAAATTTATCCTCTGATTCCTTTCAAATGAAAATGAGATTTTACTTCAAAAGTATTCAAATTTTACGGATCCTGAGGATTTTCGTAATGATGGCAGGAGTTTTATTTTTAGGAGCTTTTGTTGTATCGATGACTACCCTTCCTTACTGGGGAGTACACTGGCTGGGTACCAGCAAGTCAGAACTTAAAGAAGCGCCCTCTTTGGTCATCTTCCTCGGAGGGGGCGGAATGCCCAGTGAATCGAATCTGATCAGGTGCTGGTTTACTGCCTTTGCAGCGAAATCTTTTCCTCACAGCAGCGTGGTTATCGTAATGCCCGGCGACACAACCGACAATGGAAGCACACCGTCAAGGATTGAAGCAGAACTGATTCTCAGGGGAGTGGAAAAGGAAAGATGCCGGTTTGTTAACTGGGGTACCAATACCCGTTCGCAGGCCCTTGCATGTGCTGGGGCATTTGATGCCGACACTCCTGTTTTGCTGGTAACCTCTCCTGAAAATATGCGCAGAAGTGTACTGTGTTTTAAAAAAGCCGGATTTGGGCATGTCGGCGCACTTCCCGCTTTTGAAAATGCTGCGGAAGCCGATTTTACTTTCATTGACGATGATTTGGGCGGCAACTCCCCCGTGATACCCGATGTGGGGCATAACATGCAAGTCAGGTATCAGATTTGGACCCACTTGAAATACGAAATACTGATATGCAGGGAATTCCTGGCGCTTGCATATTACCAGATCCGCGGATGGATATGATGTGCACTGGTGAAAAAAAACGGCTGCCGGGCACCTGATCTTTCAGATTTCCTGAAATTATTTATTTTTGGGACACTGAAGTAAATCGAATAATAACTTTTATGATGAACAGAACAGGATTTACAAAATTGCCGGCCTTTTTGGTTTTGTTTTTGGTTTTGGCAGGGTGTCAGCCTAACAGGGAGCCCCAAAGGATCATAGATGGGAAGTTCAAAAAAGTAATCGGTGAGGCCCGGAGGGAGGTCTATTTTTATATGGTCCGGAATTTCATGCCAGGCAGTTCCATTGCGGTTTCGATCGATGGAAAACTGGTTTGGTCCGAAGGTTTCGGTCAGGCCAGTCAGGACCTGGAGGTGAAGGCGACCCGGCATACCCGCTACCGGATGGGGCAAATCACACAAGCGCTTACGGCGCTGGCTTATCACCGGATGGTTGAAGAGGGGGTGGTCTCCCCTACCGACGACATCCGGAAATATCTTCCCGGATTTCCTGAAAAAAAATACCCGGTGCTTCTGCAAAACCTCGTTGAACAAACATCCGGAATCAGGCAGCCTACTGAACAGGAATTATTATGGCGGGGTCTCAATGTGACAATGGAACAGGCTTTGGAAAATTTTTGGTCAGACACGCTGCTTTTTCAGCCAGGGTTGTACCAATTCCCTACTCTATACAGTTATAATTTATTGGGAACCGCATTGGCCAAAGCAGCAGAGAAATCTTTTCCTGAAGTGATCAGTTCGTGGGTTACCGATACCCTCGGTCTGACTCAGACGGTCCCCGACAATCCCCTGATTTCCGTTAAAGGAAGAAGTGATTTTTTTGACCGGAACATTGTAGCACAAACCATCAATGCGGTTACCCTTGATTTACGGTACCGGCATCCATCCGATGGCTACCTTTCCACAGCCGAAGACCTTGTGAAACTTGGAAATGCCCTTTTATCATCCCCCATACTTTCCGACAGTGTCAAACACAGGATGCTTACTTCTCCGCTTATCAACGGGGAGCACAAAGCCAATTGGGGTAACGGACTGCTGTTTTTTCAGGATATGGATGGAAAAATCATTTATGCCGGAAAGGGAAATGTTTTGGGAAGCGGGGCTCTTTTACTCATTTTTCCCGACGAAAAAATAGTGGTCGCCTGTATGTCCAACCTGGGCGATGAGGGGGAGGAACTTCCCGGTCTCAAAATCGCAGGATTGTTCAGTGATTTTCTTTCCGGCAAAAGACAACAAGAGGTTGCCCCCTGAACGGGACAACCTCTTGTTAACTTCTGAAGGGAACAGTTAGAGAATTGAAATTTCCTTTGAAACTTTTTCAACTATCTCATCTTTCTTCGGGATGACTATCCCTAAGATACCATTTTCTGAAGAGGCTGTTATCCTGTCAGAATCCACATGTTTGGGAAGAATGAAGCGTCGTTCAAAATCGGCGGTTTCATACTCGCGACGGATATATCTTACATCTTCTTCCTCGTTCTTCTTTTCTGACCTGACGGTCAGTACATTTTTATCCAGGCTGATCCGGATCTCTTCACGCTGAAATCCGGGAACTGAGAGGTCAATGCGGAAGTGATCATCGGTTTCGATAATATTGGCTGCCACACACCCGCAGGCACACTTTTCACGTACATTATCACTGGCCAACATTTGAAGCATTTCATCTATCAAGTTGGTGCGCGACGGATCATTGTAAAATCTGATAGCATTCATTTGGTTTCCTCCTTATTGATTAAATTGTGAATACGCTAAATTTTTATTTCCAATGTTTGAATCCGTACAACTGTTGTTCCAAAAGATAAAAAGCTCCCAAATTCTGACAAACAAATTAAACAGACGACATTGTGGCGGGGTTAACGAAATAGAGCGCCAATATGGCATAATTTGGGTAAAAAACAGAAAAGAATCCGAAATGAAGGGTATTTTCTAAATCGTTATCTTTGTAAAAAATGGATTGATGCGGATTGATATAATTACGGTATTTCCTGAAATGCTTGAAGGGCCTCTGGGGTGTTCCATTGTCAAGCGGGCACGGGAGAATCACATCGTGGAAATAGTGACCCATAACCTGCGCGATTTCTCCCTTGACAAGCATCGCAAAGTGGATGATTATTCTTACAGCAAGGGGGCCGGCATGGTAATGACAATCCAGCCGGTCGAGGCGGCCATCAAATTTCTGAAATCACAGCGGGAATACGATGAGGTAATCTATACCTCTCCCGACGGAATCCTCTTCGACCAAAAAGAAGCCAACAAGTTGTCGATGAAGGAAAACCTGATCATCCTCTGCGGGCATTACAAAGGGGTAGACCACCGGATCAGGGAGCATCTGGTGACTCGGGAGATCTCCATCGGTGATTATGTCCTCACGGGGGGGGAGCTTGCCGCCGCAGTGATAACCGACAGCGTGGTAAGACTCCTTCCTGGGGCCATTTCCGATGAGACCTCCGCTCTCTCCGATTCCTTTCAAGACCATCTGCTGAGCCCTCCCGTCTATACCCGTCCGGCTGATTACAACGGATGGACTGTCCCTGAGATCCTCCTTAGTGGAAATGAGCGGCTCATCGACGACTGGAAAAACCAGCAATCGGTTGAGCGCACCCGCCTGCTCAGGCCCGACCTTTACCGGAAATACATTGCAGAGACAGATTAAACGGAACCTCGCCGGAAACACCTGATTCCGGTATGAAAGTTGCAAGCGAGCGTATAAACTTTTTGTACCGCAGCAACGTTATAACGGAACGCTGATTGATTGAATAAAAAAACAAGATAGCGAAACAAAGCTGAAAATGGAGAATTCCAAAATTGGAAATACGGCGCTACAGGACAACCTGGTGGGTAATCCTCCCTATCCTACGGTTCTGCAAGCCATTCACCTGGTGGTACTCTATATCTTTATCCAGGCGTTGGTCGACTTTCCCCTGGCTTTGATCGACTATTTCAAAGATACCGAAACCCTTTACCACCCTGTTAAAAAAGTGATTCTGGGGGTGGGTTCCGTGGTCTTCATCCTCTGGTATGGTTACAGAAAAACCGGACACCCCATCAGGGAGGTCTTTCCTGCCAGGCGTTTCAATCTTTGGCTGATACCTCTTCTTTTCCTTTTCTTCCTCGGTATTCAGCAGTGGCTTACGGTCATCAACGCCGGTGTGGAGAAAGTGATTCCTGCACCCCCCTGGTTTTGGGAACTTTTCAGCAAAATATTTGACAACGACTTTGGTTTCTGGGGAGCTTTCATGAAGGTGGCTGTTATTGCACCCATTGTAGAGGAGCTGATATTCAGGGGGGTCATCATGTACGGACTGATGCGGAATTATCGTACAGGAACGGCCATTTTTTACTCCGGCCTCCTCTTTGCCTTATTCCACCTCAACCCCTGGCAGTTCCCGGCCACCTTCGTCCTGGGGCTCCTTCTCGGATGGCTGATGATCCGCACCCGCAACATACTGCTCTGCATAGCCGGACACGCCATCAACAACCTGTTGGTCCTGCTGACCATTACGTTTCACAAGGAGATTGCCGCATCGATCTTCGCTTCACTCTCCATTCCGGTGATGCTGACGTTCAGTGCTGTTCTTGCCGTAATCGCTTTCACACTTATGTGGGTAGTGAGCCGGAAAAAACAACTCCGGTAACAACATGGATGTGAAAGGTATTTCATTAGAAACGGAATTAGTGTAAAATTGTGCTGGAAGCTTCAATGTAACGTCTGAAAAAGAAAATATGGATTACTTTTTAATCGGATTAGGAATATTGCTTCTTGCCGGGGGCATTCTCGGATGTGTGCTGCCGGCCTTGCCCGGTCCGCCGCTCAGTTATGCGGCTCTGTTAGCCCTCCATTTCACCTCAGGCCACCAGCTCTCCACCCGTCTTCTCATCATTTGGGCGGTGATTGTGGTGGTGGTCACCCTTCTCGACTACATCGTTCCGGTATGGGGTGCCAAAAAATTCGGTGCCAGTAAACGGGGTGTCTGGGGAAGTGTCATCGGATTGATCGCTGGACTCTTTATTTTCCCGCCATTCGGTCTGATCATTGGGCCCTTTGCCGGAGCGGTCATCGGAGAACTTACCTCCGGAAAGAAGTCGGGCGATGCTATGGTTGCCGGCTTCGGCTCCTTTGTGGGATTTATGAGCGGCATCATGCTCAAGCTGATCGCTTCCGGCTGGATGACCTGGATCTTTATCAAAACTTTGCTCTGATATCGCGACACGCAGGCTTTGTAACCCGGGGTTTATCCTCCCGACTTTTTGGCTTTATAGCCGGCCTGGATCAGCAGGTCTAATACCCGCAGGACGAAATCACCCTGGATAAGGATTTCCCCCTCCTTAGCCGATCCGCCTACTCCCAGTTTGGTCTTCAGCCACCTGGCCAGCTCTTCCAGATCCTCCTCCTTGCCCACATATCCGGTAATCAGCGTCACCGACTTGCCTTTGCGCTGCTTCTTGTCTAAGCGCACCCGCAAATCCTGCTTTGCAGGAGGCAGGGTCTCTGCAGCCTCCTCTTCACCCGTCTCAAATCGGAAGTCAGGATGGGTGCTGTACACTACTCCAAGTCGTTCTTTCCAGTCCGAAGCCATACTTAAAAGTCTTAATTCGTAAATCTCTAAAATAAAAAAATACGGCCTTTTAGGCTAACTGATCAGGTCGCGGATGACTTCACCGGCTAGGAAGCAGCCGAAGACAGGAGGTATATAGC
>CAZLDP010000121.1:0-7295 GCA_964558145.1 uncultured Prolixibacteraceae bacterium
AACGTAGGAAGAAATAATTCTAAAGGAGAGAAACATGAGTCGTTCATTAAAAAAAGGCCCGTACATTGCTTACAAGCTTGAGAAAAAAGTGCTGGCTATGAATGAGACAGGCAAAAAGTCGGTTTTAAAAACCTGGGCCAGGGCTTCCGTTATTTCCCCTGATTTTGTTGGGCATACCATTGCCGTACATAACGGGAACAAATTTATTCCTGTGTATGTGACTGAAAACATGGTAGGCCATCGTTTAGGCGAATTTGCACCTACCCGTACTTTCAGGGGGCATGCCGGTAACCGGAAATAAGGCTAAGTGACAATTGTAGTTTTTAAATTGAAAATCAATGGGTGCCAGGAAAAGAGAAGCAGCTGAAAAACGCAAGGAACTGAAAAAACAACAATATTTTGCTGTTTTAAGGAATTGCCCGACTTCCCCCAGGAAAATGAGGCTTGTCGCCGATATGATCCGGGGTATGGAAGTCAACAGGGCATTGGATGTATTGAAATTTTCGTCAAAGGAAGCATCGGTAAGAGTAGAAAAACTGCTCTTGTCGGCCGTAGCTAACTGGCAGGCGAAAAACGAAGGGGTTAGAATTGAAGAGCATCCCCTGGTAGTGAGCCGCATTATGGTAGATTCAGGCCGCATCCTGAAAAGGTTACGTCCGGCCCCCCAAGGCCGTGCTCACCGGATCAGAAAACGTTCAAACCATGTGACGATTTTTGTGGATCAAAAGAATGATGTTGTTGAAAAAATTAACGGATAGCAGATGGGACAGAAAGTAAATCCAATTTCAAATCGTCTGGGATTCATCAAAGGTTGGGATTCCAATTGGTTTGGCGGAGATAATTACGGTGATAAACTGGTGGAAGACCAGAAGATCCGTGATTACCTGAATGCGCGTTTGGCTAAGGCCAGCATTTCGAAAATCATCATCGAGCGTACTTTAAAACTGATCACCATCACCGTGCATACTTCCCGTCCGGGTATTATCATTGGCAAAGGTGGCCAGGAAGTGGACAAGCTGAAAGAAGAACTCAAGAAAGTTACCAGCAAGGAAGTACAGATCAACATCTTTGAGATAAAAAGGCCTGAGCTCGATGCCCGTATTGTAGCCAGCAACATTGCCCGGCAGATTGAGGGCAAGGTGGCTTACCGCAGGGCTGTGAAGATGAGCATTGCCTCTACTATGCGCATGGGTGCCGAAGGAATTAAGGTTCTGGTATCGGGTCGTTTGAACGGAGCTGAAATGGCCCGTTCCGAAATGTACAAGGATGGCCGTACTCCCCTTCATACCCTGAGAGCAGATATCGACTATGCAGTAGGAGAAGCCCTCACTAAAACCGGGCTGATCGGAGTGAAAGTCTGGATCTGTAAAGGAATGGTGTATGGAGTGCCGGATCTTTCACCCAATGTAAGCCCCAAACAGGGCCGCCCCAGCAGCAGTCCGAAAGGCGGCGGAGGAGGTAACAGGAAAAGAAGAAAATAAGGGTATCACACGCTAGAAATAATAGAGATGTTACAGCCAAAAAGAGTAAAATTCAGAAGAGTTCAGAAGGGCAAGATGAAAGGGAATGCCCAGCGTGGAAACCAGTTGGCTTTTGGTTCATTCGGGATCAAAGCCATGGAAGAAGCATGGATTACGGGCCGTCAGATCGAATCTGCCAGGGTCGCCGTAACCCGTTATATGCAGCGCCAGGGCCAAATCTGGATCCGGATTTTCCCGGACAAGCCGATCACCAAAAAGCCTGCAGAAGTACGTATGGGTAAAGGTAAGGGTGCCCCGGAAGCTTTCGTGGCTCCGATAACCCCGGGCCGCATCATCATTGAGGCCGAAGGAGTTCCCTTCGATATCGCAAAGGAAGCGCTGCGCCTTGCCGCACAAAAACTGCCCATTACGACCAAGTTTGTTGTAAGACGTGACTATGTTGAATAACTGAAAAAGGATACTGAAAGATGAAAACGTCTGAAATAAAAGAGCTGACGAGCAAGGAAATAATGGAAAGGTTGCAGACTGAACAGGAAAATCTTGTGCGAATGAGGATGAACCACAGTGTGTCTCCCCTTGATAATCCCATGAAGATCAGGGAATCACGCCGCAATATTGCCAGAATGAAAACCATTCTTCGCAGCCGGGAAATTAATAATTAAGATTCATGCAGCAATGGAAGAGAATAAAGAGAGAAATCTGAGAAAAGAGCGTATTGGCGTGGTCGTTAGCAATAAAATGGATAAAACCATTGTGGTAGCCGAAAAAAGGAAATTCCAACATCCCATCTACGGCAAGTTCGTGAACAAAACCACGAAGTTTTACGCGCACGACGACAACAATACTTGCAATATCGGGGATACCGTCCGGATTATGGAAACCCGTCCCCTGAGTAAGCAAAAATGTTGGAGATTAGTTGAAATTATTGAAAGGGCCAAGTAATCATGATACAGCAAGAGACTAGATGTACAGTAGCTGACAACAGCGGTGCAAAAGAAGTGCTTTGCATCAGGGTGCTGGGCGGAACACGCAAGCATTATGCCACCCTGGGCGATACCATTGTGGTATCTGTTAAGAGCGCAACCCCGGGTGCTGATGTGAAAAAAGGAGCTGTCTCCAAAGCGATTGTCGTACGCACCCGCAAGGAAGTACGCCGCAACGACGGATCATACATCCGCTTTGATGACAATGCTGTGGTCTTGTTGAATAACCAGGGTGAAATGAGAGGAACCCGTATCTTCGGACCTGTGGCCCGGGAATTGCGTGACCTGAACATGAAAATTATCTCACTGGCCCCCGAAGTACTATAATTAAGGAAATAGCTTGACCATGCAAAATAAGTTACATATCAAGAAAGGCGACACAGTAGTTGTCATTTCCGGCGACAACGCAGGAAGCAAAGGCCGGGTACTGCAGGTTAACCGCAAAACCGAAAGAGCGATCGTGGAGGGAGTGAATATAATCAAGAAACATACAAAACCCAATACCCAGTATCCGCAGGGGGGAATTGTAGAGAAAGAAGCGCCCGTCCATATCTCAAACCTGATGCTGGTAGACCCGAAAACCGGGAAACCTACCCGTGTGGGAAGGAGACTGAATGAAAAAGGAAAATTAGTTCGTTATTCCAAAAAATCTGGAGAGGAGATCAAGTAATGGCTTATACACCTACCCTTGAAAAGAAATACAAGGAAGAAATTATCCCTGCACTGATGAAGGAGTTTTCCTATAGATCGGTAATGCAGGTTCCCCGGTTAGAAAAAATCGTCCTGAACCAGGGCGTCGGATCTACTATTGCTGACAAGAAAATCATCGAAGTGGCAACGGAAGAGATGACCTTGATCTCTGGACAGAAGGCGGTTCAAACCCGGTCGAAAAAAGATATCTCCAACTTCAAGCTGAGGAAGAAAATGCCCATTGGCGTGCGTGTAACTTTGCGTCGCGACCGTATGTACGAATTCCTCGACCGTTTGATTTCGGTAGCCCTTCCCCGGATCCGTGATTTCCACGGTATCGAGAGCAAAATGGACGGCAGGGGTAATTATACCCTGGGTGTTCCTGAACAGATTATTTTCCCCGAAATCAATATTGACAAGGTGAATAAGATCAACGGGATGAACATTACTTTCGTGACATCGGCCACCTCTGATGAGGAAGGATTTGCGTTGCTGAAAGAGTTAGGCTTACCATTCAAAAACGTCAAAAAGAATTAGACCATGGCAAAAGAATCAATGAAGGCACGCGAAATCAAACGCGCGGCATTGTATGCCAAGTATTCAGAAAAAAGAGCCCGGCTGAAAGCAGAAGGAGATTTTATCGGCCTGCAGAAACTGCCCAAGAACTCATCGCGTGTCAGGTTGCACAACCGGTGCAAACTGACTGGCCGTCCGAAAGGGTACATGCGCCAGTTTGGAATCAGCAGGATCAACTTTCGCGAAATGGCTTCCGAAGGATTGATCCCGGGTGTTAAAAAAGCAAGTTGGTAACAGGTAAAAGAGTTAAAAAATGAGCAAAGTAACAGATCCAATAGCAGATTATCTTACCCGGTTGAGGAATGCTATCCGTGCGAATCACAGGGTGGTTGATATCCCTGCGTCCAATCTGAAGAAAGAGATAACCCGAATCCTGAAGGAAAAAGGGTACATACTCAACTATAAATTCGAGGAAGAGGTGAACTACCAGGGCAACATCAAAATCGCCTTGAAATACCATCCCGAAACCAAGGTGTCAGCCATCAAGGCACTCGAAAGGATTAGCCGTCCGGGTCTCCGGAATTACTGTGATTCCGAAAATATTCCGCGCGTGCTGAACGGGTTGGGTATTGCCATCCTCTCTACGTCAAAGGGAGTGATCACGGATAAGGAAGCCCGCGATATGAAGGTGGGTGGTGAGGTATTGTGTTACGTTTATTAAGAGGAGGTATACCATGTCAAGAATAGGTAAATTACCCATTGAAATCCCCGCAGGCGTAAAGGTTGATATCAACGACGAAAATGTGATCACGGTGAAAGGCCCTTTGGGGACCCTCACCCAGCAGGTCAACAAGGCCATTACGGTGACCATGGAAGGGAATACCCTTCATTTTACCCGTCCCGACGACAACAAGAACAACCGTTCACTTCACGGATTGTACCGTTCCCTGGTCAACAACATGGTGGTTGGAGTTACCAAAGGATTTGAGGTAAAAATGGAACTGGTGGGTGTAGGTTTCCGTGTGGAACAACTGAATGACAACGTTATCGATCTGGTATTGGGTTACTCACACCATACTTATTTGCAACTTCCCCCGGAGATTACGGTGGAGGCGAAAACCGAGAAGCGGAGCAATCCTTACATCACGTTGAAGAGTATTGATAAACAACTTATCGGACAGGTGGCAGCCAAAATCAGGTCGTTCCGTAAACCTGAACCTTACAAGGGCAAGGGTATTAAGTTTGTTGGCGAGCAGTTGAGACGTAAAGCCGGGAAAGCCGCTGGTGTTAAATAGTAAAAATCTGAAGAATTATGGCTTTAACTAAAATAGAAAGGCGGTTCCGGATCAAAAACCGTATCCGCAAAATCGTGACCGGTACAGGAGAAAGGCCCCGAATGAATGTATTCAGGAGCAATAAGCAGATTTCAGTTCAACTTGTCGATGATGTACAGGGAGTGACGCTGCTTTCGGTTACCTCCAAAGTGAAAGAGATCGCGGAAGCTGCCGGTACCAAAACCGAGAAAGCGGCCATGGTGGGTAAACTGGTGGCTGAAAAGGCATTAGCCGCAGGTATCACTGAAGTGGTTTTCGACCGCAACGGGTATCTGTATCATGGAAGAGTTAAACAATTGGCGGATGCTGCCCGCGAAGGTGGCCTTAAATTTTAATGAATATGGCGGAAAATATCAGAAATATCAAGACCAGCGATCTCGATCTGAAAGATCGGCTGGTGGCCATCAACCGTGTGACCAAGGTGACCAAGGGGGGGCGGACGTTCAGTTTCTCTGCTATCGTGGTGGTTGGAAATGAAAACGGTATTGTAGGCTGGGGACTTGGAAAAGCCAGTGAAGTCACCTCAGCCATTGCCAAGGGTGTCGACGCAGCCAAGAAGAATCTGGTGAAGATTCCGGTGATCAAGGGTACCATTCCTCATGAGCAGGAAGCCAAATTTGGCGGTGCCAAGGTGCTGCTTCGTCCGGCCCGTTCAGGGACTGGTGTGAAGGCAGGGGGTGCTATGCGCGCGGTACTTGAAAGTGTGGGTATTAGTGATATTCTTGCCAAATCGCAGGGATCGTCGAACCCTCACAACCTCGTCAAAGCCACCATGTCAGCGCTCCTGGAACTCAGGGATGCTTATACGGTATCGCAACAGCGCGGTATTACATTGGAAAAAGTATTTAAAGGATAACAGTTATGGCAAAGATCAGAGTAACACAAATTCGGAGCAGCATCGGTTCCACCAGGCATCAGAAAGCCATCCTTGAATCGCTGGGCTTGCACCGCAGGCTGCAAACGGTAGAACATAACGATTCTCCCGAAATCTTGGGAATGATCGCCAAGATGAAGCATATGCTGACTGTTGAGGAAGTAAAATAATCAGGTAATTTGTAAAACTATGGATTTAAGCAAAATAAAGCCGGCGAAAGGATCAACCGCAACCAACAAACGGGTCGGCCGCGGCCAGGGATCCGGATGGGGAGGTACCGCTTCGCGTGGCCATAAAGGATCCCAATCAAGATCAGGTTATTCCCGGAAGATAGGTTTCGAAGGAGGCCAGATGCCCCTGCAGCGGGTGGTGCCCAAATCAGGATTTAAAAATATAAACCGGGTGGAGTATAAAGCCATCAACCTCGAAGTGCTTCAGCAACTTTCCGAATCCCTGAATTTGGACGTGATTGACCTTCAAACGTTAGCCAATGCAGGCGTCATTTCGAAAAACGACAAGGTGAAAATTCTCGGTAAAGGTACCCTTACTGCCAAACTGACAGTGAAAGCCCATGCTTTTTCCAAAAGCGCTAGGGAAGCGATCGAAAAATCAGAAGGAACAACTGAAATACTCTAAACTGGAATGAAACGATTTTTAGAAACCCTGAAGAACATCTATAAGATTGAGGACCTACGGAATCGGTTGGGAACGACGTTCCTGTTCATCCTGGTCTATCGTCTGGGTTCTTATGTTTCCCTGCCGGGGATTGATCCTGCGCAACTGGGACAGCTCAAGAACCAGACTTCCGACGGTTTACTCGGTTTGCTCGACATGTTCTCAGGCGGTGCTTTTTCTAATGCATCGATTTTTGCATTGGGTATTATGCCCTACATCTCGGCCTCCATCGTAATTCAGCTTTTGGGAATTGCAGTTCCCTATTTTCAACGGTTGCAGAAAGAGGGTGAATCAGGAAGAAGGAAAATCAACCAGATAACACGGATTCTTACCGTGCTGATCCTGATCTTCCAGGCTCCTGCCTACCTGGCTAATCTCCATTTCCAATTGCCGGAATCAGCATTTGCTGTCGGCGGCGTGGGATTTACGATCAGTTCCACCATTATCCTTACCGCAGGTTCCATGTTTATCATGTGGCTGGGTGAAAGGATCACCGATAAGGGTATCGGAAACGGTATCTCTCTGATCATTATGATCGGAATTATCGCCAGGTTACCTTTCGCTGTTTTCGCGGAATTTGCCTCCCGGATTAACCAGCAAGGTGGCGGTTTGGTTATGTTCCTTGTGGAATTCGTCCTGCTTTTCCTTGTTTTCGTGGGTACTATCCTGCTGGTTCAGGGAACCCGCCGTATTCCGGTGCAGTATGCCAAAAGAATTGTCGGAAACAAACAGTATGGTGGAG
>CAZLDP010000122.1:0-7271 GCA_964558145.1 uncultured Prolixibacteraceae bacterium
GGAGGATACCATGTGGCTTGACATCAATGCCTATGTGGGCCACTGGCCCTTTCACCAGGTGAGGTACAACACCTGCCGGACCCTGTTGGAGAGAATGAACCAGTTTGGGGTTGATATTTCCGTCATCGCCAATATGAATGGCATTTTTTATAAGAATACCCAATCAGCCAATGAAGAGCTATGGCAGGAGATCAGGTCGGAACGCCGGTTCAGGGACCGATTTATCCCATTTGCCATTATCAATCCCTCTTATGCAGGATGGCGCAACGACTTGAAAATTTGTGTGGAGAAATGGGGAATGAAAGGGGTAAGGGTATATCCGAAATACCACGATTACGAGGTAACGGATCCTTCCCTTACTGAACTGGTGCAGCGTGCCCGCGATTACGGTATTCCCGTTGCTTTTCAGCTCAGGATGGTGGACAGCCGCAGCCGTTCGTGGATGGATATTGCCTATGTCAACGGAAAGGCCTCACCCCAAAAGGAGTGGACCGTCAAATCGATCGTTCCGGTGGTGAAGGCGGTTCCCGATGCCAAATTTCTGATTCTGAACGTGGCAAACGGGATCTTCGTGGACAAGGGGGGAGATATGGAACTCTTCCGGAAGGCGGAAATCGTTTTCGACACCTCCGGCAGGCAGGTCTCCAACCTGGGAAATCTGCTGAAAACTTACGGTAACGGAAAATTTGCCTTTGGAACCCATTCTCCTTTTCTCGATTATTTAACGGGAATGTTGCGCATCGCTGCGCTTAGAGAGGCGGAAGCCGATGATAATGTCAGGGCCCTGGTGCGATCCGGTAATGCAAAAAGGATCCTGGGCATTGTCTGATCCTGTAACCCTTATTCAAATTGGATAACCACAGTAAACTGATCCTGTCAACTTATAACAAGCCAAGTAACTCATCAAAAAAAGTGAATAATTCATGAAACCAGGAAATTACACGCGAAGGAGATTTATTGCTACTTCCGCTATGGGACTGATGAGTCTGCCTCTCCTTTCTAAACCGGTACACAGGGTGGCGCCCAGCGACCGGATCAGGGTTGCACATATCGGACTGGGCATACAGGGTAACGCCCATGTCAATTGGTTCAGGGCTATTCCTGAAGTGGAAACGGTTGCCTTGTGCGATGTGGATCAAGTAATTCTGGGAAATACCCATAAAAGGTTTCCTGCTTCCAAGCAAGGGGCCCGTATCGACACCTATACCGACTTTAGACGATTGCTCGACCGGAAGGACATCGACGTGATCACCTGCGCCACTCCCGACCACTGGCATGCCCTCATTGCCATAATGGCCTTTGAAGCGGGTAAAGATGTCTATGGCGAAAAGCCCCTGTCGTATACTCATGCCGAAGGTGTGGCAATGCTGAAAAGCCTCCGGAGACACAATGCCGTATTTCAGTTGGGAAACCAAATCCATGCCGGCGAGAATTTCCACCGGGTTACCGAATTGGTTCAGTCGGGAAAACTGGGCCGGATCCATACAGTCAGGCTTTGGAAAACCGGTGGATCCCCTGGTTTGGGCTTTCCTTCACCTGAAACGCCTCCTGATACCCTCGACTGGAACATGTGGCTGGGACCTGCCCCCTATACCGACTACATTCCGGCAAAATGTCACCGTTCGTACCGCTATTTTTTCGATTATTCGGGAGGGGTCTTTGCCGATTTCTGGTGCCATATTGCCGATATAATGTATACCGCCCTCCACCCCAAAGGATTGAAAAGCATTGAAAGCAGGGGAGAGAGACCTTACGACGGAATTGCAGATACCCCGAAATGGATTGAGGTGGACCTGAAGTACGACGACCTTGACGTTTTCTGGACCACCATTCCACCGGTTGTGCCGGGATCCGACAAAATGCACATCGGCGCCCATTTTGAAGGTACCGAAGGCTCCCTGACCTGTGATTATAACAATATTTTTATCAGGTTTGGCAAAGAGGTAGTTCGTGACCTGCCCGAAGTTCCCCGGACGATTGTCCGCTCACCCGGCCACCAGCAAAACTTTATCGACGCGGTCAAAACGCGTCAGCAGCCCGAAAGCAACCTGGAGTATGCCCGCGAAATGACCATCCCGATGCACCTTGCGCTGATCTCCTTCCGGTTAAAGCGCAAACTCGTGTGGAACAGTCAAAAGGAGGAGTTTGCAGGAGATGATGCGGCTAACTTTCTGCTTAGCCGGAAAAACAGGTCACCCTGGGTAATGTGAACCTTATAAAACCTTAAATGAAACGAACGATGAAACGAAAATTAATACTGTTGGGGGTCGCATGGCTTTGTGCAATGACAGCCTCGTCTCAGAGCGAGGGAAGGTACACGCAGATTTTTAACGGCAGCGATTTGACGGGATGGAACTTTCTGAAACCCGGGGGCTTTGAGGTGGAGAAGGGAGAACTGGTAACCCGCAGCGAGGGAAACGGTTTTGATATTTATACGGCAAAGCAGTATGGCAATTTCATTTTTCGCTTCGAATTTCTACTGTCGGATGTAGGAAACAGCGGCGTTTTTATTAGAACCAATCCTTTGGAACTGGGCACCGGATTCGAGGTTCAGTTGCTGGCGCCCTGGACTCCCTACAGGGACGATCTGCACTGTACGGGTTCATTGTATGGCCATGTGGCGGTGAAGAACCGTCCCGACGAAACCACCGGGAAATGGTACCAGATGGAAATCAGGTGCGAACGGGAGTTGGTGACCGTGTTGGTCGACGGACAGGTAGTCACACTCGCCCGAATCGATACGGTGAAATCGCTTGCGGGGAAGCCGGTTTCGGGCTACATCGGATTTCAGGCTAACCACTCCCCTAAAAAAGAGCAGTTTGCAAAATTCAGGAATATTACGATCCTTGATCTGGATGCCGATGAGGATTATGTTTTGAAAGGGTTTTCCGAAACCTCCGGCCCCATGAGAAAGCATACCCTGGAGTCGGCGGCAGCGTTGGGCGCCCCAATGGTGGAGCCGCTTGCCAGGCTCATGATCGACAGCAATCCTGCAGCGAGGGAGGGTGCACGCCAGGTCTTGTTTGACATTGTGGCCCGTGCAACCGCGCCGGGATCTGACCCGGAAATCAAAAAAGAGGTTGGTAAAGCCTTGAAAAAAAGCATCAAAGGGAATAAGGAACGCGAAGCGGTTGACTACCTCAGGCGTCTGTACGCAATGGTAAACTGGGGAGGGTGATCAGTAAGCAGGGTATTGTCAGGAAAAAGCATAAATCAACATACTCAAAAATCAATAAATAAAAATGCTATGAAGAAAAAAGAATTGACCAGAAGGAAATTTTTATCCGTTGTATCGGCAGGATCTGCCGGGATTGTGGCAGCAGGAACCTTGCCTGCACTCGGAAATGTGGAAATCTCATCGGGTTCGGCAAGTAAACTTGCGATTCTTGGTGGGGATCCGGTCCGGAACAATAAGCCATGGCGCAGTTGGCCGTTTATCGACCAGAATGTGATCGATTCTGTGGTAAAAACTACCCAAAGCGGCAGGTGGTGCCGGATGGGCGCTCCCAACAGTAGGGTTTCTGCCTTTGAAAAGGAGTTTGCCGCCATGCTGGGTGCAAAACATTTTGTGGGAACCGGTTCAGGAACCCAATCGCTTAACGTATGTGTGGAGGCGCTGGAAATCGGAGCTGGTGACGAGGTTATTACCTCCCCGTATAGTGACATGGGTACTGTCGCTTCCATCCTGGTATCCAGGGCTTTGCCGGTGATGGCCGACTTGGATTTGGAGAGTTTCCAAATCGACCCTGATGAGATTGAGAAACGGATTACTCCTGCCACAAAGGCAATCATGCCTGTTCACATTATGGGGCTTCCCTGCGACATGGACCGGATTATGGCCATTGCCAAAAAACACAACCTGCGGGTGATCGAAGATTCGTGTCAGGCTCACCTTGCCGAATACAAAGGGAAGCGGCTGGGTACCATCGGCGATCTTGGGGCTTTCAGTTTCCAGGAAACCAAGGTGATTTCTTGTGGAGAAGGCGGCGGCATTGCCGGGAATGACGATCTGCTGATGGACCGCTGTTATACGGTACAGAACCATGGAACTACCCGGAAAGGCGTTACCGAACGCATAGGTCCCAAATACAGGATGACCGAATTTGAAGGGGCCATTTTGATGGGACAGGTTCCGCAGTTCATGGAACGACACAAGATCCGCAATGAAAATGCAGCCTACCTGCGTTCAAAGCTTCAGGGATTCCCAGGCCTTGTTCCCCAGAAGATTTACGAAGGCACAGAAAGCGGAGCCTATTACAAATTTGCCATGTATTATCACAAGGAACACTGGAACGGCGCAGAGCCTGCGCAATTCCTGAAAGCTATCAGGGCTGAAGGAATCGCGGTAAGCGGTTACATCGGACGTGGTTTATACGACGATCCGTGGGTGGATTTTATCTCCAACCAGAAAGTGTATCAGAAAATGTATACTCCTGAACGACTGAAACAATACAGGGAGGAGATGAAATATCCTAATTGTGACGCGGTTTGTAAAAATGTGATCATCATGAACGGCCCCGGACCACTGCTCGGACCCCGTTCGGACATGGACGACCTGATCAATGGCATCATGAAGGTTTATGAAAACCGCGACCTGCTGAAAACAATCTGACAAACAGCAAGGAAAGTGGGTCTATGAAAAGAAAGTTTAAGCCACTCCTGGTTCCCCTTCTGTTGATCCTCTTCACCAGCTTAGCGGTTTCGCAGGAGGTATATGAAGTGGGTGTTTCACAGGTAAGCATCGAACCCGGAAAAGAGTTGGTCTCCCTGGCCCTTGGCGGATACGCTTTTCCCTGGGAAGGCCGCTTTTCCCTACAGTGGAAAGAAAAGGAGAAGCTACCGCCATTTTCAGCCGTGGCTGTAAATAAAGGCTGGCTTTACAGGGTCGACGGTAATTTACTGTACAAAAAGGATCTTTCCGGCTCAACTCCTTGGAAGAAAGTGGGAAAGACTTCTGACGTTCAGCACGTTGCCATATCCGGACATACAATCTGGGCTATAACCTTCGGGGGACAGCTCCTTCATGCCAATTTGGAAAATGGCGCGGGGAAATTGAAATGGAAAAAATCCGTTTCACCGGGTTTCCCCGTAATGGCATTGACTGCCACTGACAGCCAATTATTTGCATTAGACAAGGAAGGGTCTATTTGGATAGCCGGATTCTCCTCAAAAAAGCTGAAGTGGTCCAAAACCGGTTTCCCTCCGCTGGAAGGAGTGGTAAGTATGGCTGTGGTGGGTAAAAAACTGATTTTGCTGAACAGTGAGGGTGTGTTGTACTGCCAGCAAGGGGTAGGAAATGACCACAGATGGGTGAAGATAGCCTGGAAAAATGGTGTGACCATCCGTGAAGAGATAAAGACCATCGTTGGCTCGGAGGAGGGTTTATACGGTATCGACAACGGGAATACGCTTTTTGAGGGTGAACACAGGAGCAAAGGCGATCTTTCGGCCAGAGCGCTCTCTTTTAAAGCAGGAGAGAACAGGGCGGTGATTGTGGCGCTGGATGTGACCGGAATCAATGATTCATTTACTGCCCTGGTCAAGGAAGAGCTTTTCAGAACCAGGGGGATTCTTCCTTCTTCACTCTTTATCAATTCTTCTCATACCCATTTTTCCCCTGTGGCCCAAAGGTGGCCGACATGGCAGGAGAGCAACCGGCAGGCCGACAGTTCCTGGTTGTACAGCACGGTAAGGCGCGCCATTCTGAAAGCCGTGGGGGAGTCGCTCGACAACGCACATCCTGCTGAGTTGTTCTTTGGGAGAGGCAAGGTCGCTATTGGTTTTAACAGAAGGTTTCGGGATCATCCTGAAATTTATGACGATGCGGTAGATGTGATCAGGTATCAATACCTGAATGGTGACAAAGGAGGATATCTCTTCATGGCAGCCTGTCATCCTGTACATAGTACGGAAGGTGCGCTCCACTACACCCTTTCGGCAAATTTCCCCGGTGTTGCCCGGCAATTGGTGGAAGAAAAAACAGGAACCCGCCATGCACTCTTCCTTCAGGGAACCGCCGGAGATATCAATCCTCTGGACAAATCCGAAGTCATTACCGGTGAAAAGCTGGCCGATGAAGTACTGAAGGCGGCCAACCGCGAAATGGTCAGAATAAGCGGGCCCATCTCCTGTTACCTCGATACGGTCGACTTTAGGATTAACCTGAAAAGCAAAGGTGAGATTGAAGATTTTGCCAGGGCTGCTAAAGCGAATAAAGACCAGATGTTGTCGGAGCGGAACCAAACCTGGTGCGACATCATGAACCAGTACCATCAGGAGGGATTAACCCAGTTCTCCATGCCTGTTTATGTGCACACCGTGAACATCGGCAATTGGAAACTGGTGGGATTCTCACGGGAAACTACCACTCCATACAGTCTGGGTGTCAAGGATCTCTGGCCAGGGAAACTGGTCTCGGTCGCCGGTTACACCAACGATGTCTCCAGCTACCTGCCGACTCATCTGCACATTGCGAAAAAGACCTACGAAGGGATCGATTCCTTCTACTGGTATGGCATGCCTGATACCTTTCCTTCTGATGTGGAAAATATCATTGTCACACAGGTAAAAAAGAACAACAGGTAAATTTTAAAAAGAACAATATAAACAAGGTTCTTCCACAGGATCAGGATTTCTTCTGGAATATCGCGACGAAATAGGCCAGTTTTCGGGAATAAAAACCAAAGTCAATGAGAAATTGGGGAATAATTCTGCTGATTGTTATGCTCTTTTTCCCGGACCTTTCTTATGGAAGGCAGAAGCCTGCAGTGATTGTGGCTTTTGGAAACTCGGTTACAGCCCCCAGGAAAGGAGTGGAAAAGGTTTACCCAGCAAGACTTCAGGATAAACTGGATGAGTCAGGGATAGGATGTAAGGTGATCAACTCAGGGGTGGGCAGCAGCCATACGGGTTCAGTGACAGACAACAATTTTGCCAAGGTGAGACATGGGATGGACCGGTTTCAGGAGGATGTGCTCAACCACAACCCCGGATGGGTAATCATTAACTTCGGCCTCAATGATGCTTACCAGGATGGGGGAATTGACAGTGAGCCGCGGATTCCTTTGGAAAACTACCGGGATAATTTACACTTTTTCATCCAAAAAATCAGGAAGCAAGGAGGCAAGGTGATCCTGCTGACGCCTAATCCTTTGGGAAGCAAATACGAATGGTTCCGATACCGTCAAGTTGAAAAATACGCCAACTGTATGCGTGAGGTAGCCCGGGAACAAAAAGTGGCGCTGGTGGATTCCTGGGAGTTGTTTTACCGG
>CAZLDP010000123.1:0-7263 GCA_964558145.1 uncultured Prolixibacteraceae bacterium
GATGTTGATTTTGTCGATCAAGCGTTTGGCCAATCCTCTCAGCAACGCTCCGCCTCCAGCCAGGTAAACACCCCGGCGCACGATGTCCGAATACAATTCGGGAGGCGTTTGTTCCAGGGCACTCAATACTGCCATTTCCACTTTGGAGATGGATTTTTCCAGGCAGTGAGCAATTTCCTGATAGGAAACCGGCACTTCCATGGGCAAAGCCGTCATTTGGTTGGGCCCCTGTACCACAAAATCTTTAGGGGGATTATCAAGCACGGCCATAGAGGATCCCACCTGGATTTTGATCTCCTCTGCTGTCCGTTCCCCTATTCTAATATTGTGCTGGTGACGCATGTATTCCATGATGTCGGCGGTCAGGTCATCGCCGGCAATCCGGATCGACTTATTAGTTACAATTCCTCCAAGCGAAATAACCGCTATTTCGGTGGTTCCCCCGCCAATGTCCACGACCATATTTCCTTCAGGAGCTTCCACGTCGAGGCCGATTCCGATGGCAGCGGCGAGGGGTTCGTAAATCATATACACTTCCCTGCCCCCCGCATGTTCCGAAGAGTCTCGAACAGCACGTATCTCCACCTCGGTTGAGCCCGAAGGGATACAGACCACCATTTTCAAGGTGGGAGAGAATAGCTTGGATTTGGGACTGATCATTTTGATCATTCCCCTGATCATCTGTTCGGCAGCATTAAAATCGGCAATGACCCCATCGCGTAGCGGCCTGATGGTTTTGAGGTTAGGATGGGTTTTTCCCTGCATCTGCCTGGCCTTTTCCCCAATGGCTACCAATTTTTCCGTTTTAATATCTATGGCCACAATCGAGGGTTCGTCCACCACAATTTTATCATTGTGAATGATAATGGTGTTAGCCGTTCCCAAGTCAATGGCTATTTCCTGTGTAAGAAATGAAAACAATCCCATGACGATATGCTTATATTTTGAGCTAAATTATTCTTAACTTCTATCAGTGTCTGAAATGTCTGCGACCTGTGAAAATCATGGCGATTCCGTATTGGTTGCAAGCGTCAATTACTTCCTGATCGCGGATGCTGCCGCCTGGCTGCACAATATACCGGATTCCGAATTCGTGGGCAGCTTCTACGCTGTCGCTGAACGGGAAGAACGCATCTGAAATCAGAAGGGCTTCCCTGATATCGGGTCCCTCTTTCAGGGCAAAACGGGGAATAGTCAGGTGGCGGAGACTGTCAAGCCGGTTAGGCTGCCCCATTCCTGCACCTGTCAGCCAGAATGCCCCGTCTTTATTTTCAGTGACCAGTGCTATAGCATTGCTTTTCAAATGCTTGCACGCAGCCACTCCGAAATGCGCCAGGTTCATCTTCTTCACGTCAAAAGCCGCTTCAGTCACGGTGTCAAACCGGGTATCACCTCCTTCATCCTCCTCCTGAATCAGCACTCCCCCGCTGATGGAACGGATTACCTTCTCTCTTGCCTTTTCTGGTCTGATCTGGGTGGTAAGCAACCGGAGGTTCTTCTTTTTCGCAAGGACTTCAAGAGCACCCGGTGAAAACGCCGGGGCAATAAGAAGTTCCACGAATCTCTTTTCAAACCAGCGGGCTGCCTGCTCGTCCACCAAAGAGGTGAAACAGACAATGCCGCCATAAGCCGAAACGGGATCACCCGCCCAGGCAAGTTCCAGTGCTTCCATCAGCGACCGGGCTACGGCAAGTCCGCACGGATTCAGATGCTTAACCACCGAAACAGCCACCCTGCCCTCCATGTGGGGCGCAGAATGAAAAGCGTCGCAGGCCGACTTCCAGGCAGCATCTGCATCCAGCATATTATTGTAAGAAAGTTCTTTGCCTTGCAGAACTTCAGACGAAGCCAGGGTTACTCCCGAACCCGTATTGCGATACCGGTAAAAATACGCTTTCTGGTGCGGATTTTCCCCATACCTCAACTCACGACCGTCGTGCAATGAAATCCGCCGTTCAACGCAATCTTCTCCCGAAAACCATGAAAAAATGGCAGAATCGTAGTGCGATGAAACAGCGAAGGCCCTGGTGGCAAACCATTTACGGTCAGACTCATCACTACCTCCCAGCTTTTCATTTAACAATCCAAGGAGGGGAAGATACTCTTTCCGGGAGGGGACGATCAGTACATCGCGGTAATTCTTAGCGGCTGCACGTATTAACGAAATTCCCCCGATGTCAATTTTCTCTATTATCTCTTCCTGCGAAGCACCCCAACTGACGGTTGCCTCAAAGGGATAAAGGTCAACAATAACCAGGTCGAACATGGGGATTCCATATCCTGTGAGTTGCATTTCATCCTCCTTATTTCCCCGTCGGGCCAGTATTCCTCCGAATACTTTGGGATGAAGCGTTTTTACCCTGCCTCCAAGAATGGAAGGATACCCGGTCAGACTCTCAACCTTTTCAACAGGAACACCCAGCGAACTGATAAATTGCTCCGTTCCGCCAGTACTGTAAATCTGAATTCCCAAGCTGTGTAACTTCATTACGATTTCATCAAGGTTTTCCTTGTGAAATACAGAAATCAGCGCTGTTCTAATTTTTTTATAGTCAGCCATTTATTTTATACTGATTTGTCGGCAAATATAGAAAAAAGCGAGCAAAATCAGGATGATTCCTTACTGCGGAAACAATTTATTCTTCATATTCATTTCATTTCATATAAAATTCCGTAAATTTTACTCTCTTCCCCCTATGGATGTCTAGAGTCACAAAAACAGTCAGGAAGGCACTCCCCTTCTCCGGGATGATTTCATCGTTGGGGTGACTGTAATAATCGGACATGAATTGCGGATCAGTTGCAGGAGGCACCCAGGCACTATTTCATCATGCCGGTGAATATCTTCGAAGTTAGGATACTGCCGGTGATCGACGGAATCACCGGAATGTTCATGATTTTCACAGGCACCCTGCTCCTTAAAGGATGTTAAAAAACAACCTACTGACCATCAAATAAATGGACAGCCCAAGAATATCATTCATGGTAGTAATGAAAGGACCTGTTGCCAGAGCAGGATCGATTTTCATCTTATTGAGTACCAGAGGGATGATCGTTCCGAAGACGGAGGCAAACAGGATCACTATCAGCAGGGAAAGTGAAACTGCCCAGGTAAGTTCCATGCTGTCGCTGAAGAAGAAATTGTAGGCAAAGATCAAGGAGGCAAAGACCACGCCGATAACCAGTGCTACTGCGAATTCCTTCATCAGTTTTCTTCCTGTCGACTCAAAATCACGAACCCCGCTGGCAATACTCTGTACCACAATTGAAGAGGACTGCACGCCTACATTTCCTGCCATGGCCGCAATCAGGGGAATAAAAAAAGCCATAGCGGGGACCACCTTAAGCGCTTGTTCATTGGCTCCGATCACACGGGCGCCCAGTATTCCTCCGGTCAAGCCGATCAACAGCCAGGGGAAACGCGCCCGTGTCAGACTCCAAACTTTGTCACCCGACTCCACATCACCCACGATACCCGAAACCATCTGGTAATCTCTTTCAGCCTCCTCACGCATGACATCGATCACATCATCAAAGGTGATCCGCCCCTTCAACCTCCCGATTTCATCCACCACAGGAATGGCCACAAGGTCGTATTTCTCCATGATCTGAACCACCTCCTCCTGCGGAGTTTCTGTCGTAACTACCTTCACCTCGAAGTTGTAAATATTGGAAATCTTCGTATTGGTGCTGTTTAACAACAATTTCTTCAGGGAAAGCACGCCTTTGAGTTTGTTGCCATCATCCACCACATAAACGTAATAAATGTCATCCACATCATCAGCCTGCCGGCTGATCTCCTTTAAACAGGTGGCCACGGTCCAGTTCTCGTTGACTGTAACCAATTCCTTGGCCATAATCCCCCCGGCGGTTTCTTCATCGTATTCCAGCAGATCGACAATATCTCCGGCAATCTCCACATCCTCAATCTCATTGAGCACCGATATCTTCACATCTTCATCGAGGCTCCCCAGAATATCGGCAGCGTCGTCGGAATCCATCTTCTCGATATATTGCCGGGCAATCACGTCGGGCGACAAGGCATTCAGCAACTTGTTGCGTTCCTCTTCCGGGATTTCAACCAGAACGTCGGATGCCATCTCCGCATCAAGGAGAAGATAGACAAACATGGCTTCTTCCAAACTGAGCACAGCCAGGATTTCAGCCACATCGGCAGGGTGTAGGCTCCCTGCCATCTCCTTGATTTCCTCTTCGTTCTTTGCTTCAATCAGCACTCTGATCTCTTCTACATAGTTTCGTGTGATATCGTAATTCATGCTTTCTGATTTATTTGCAACTCTATTTGCTTGGTTAAAATTTCAAACTGTTCCACCGAAAGTTGTTCGGCTCTCATTCCGGCAAAGGGTTCCGGAACTTTCGGCGTCAATGATTTAAGTGCGTTACTGAGCATTTTTCTCCTCTGGTTGAATGCGGTTTTCACCACGCGGAAAAACAGCGCTTCATCGCATTCAAGCCGGGTGCGCCCATTCCGGGTAAGCCGAATTACCGCTGACTTCACCCGAGGTGGAGGAACGAATACCTGTTCGCTGACGGTGAACAGGTAATCAACCCGGTAAAAGGCCTGCAAGAGCACCGATAAGATTCCATACAACCTGGATCCGGGAGGCGTGTTGATCCTTTCCGCCACCTCCTTCTGCACCATCCCCACTACTTCCGGAATCTGATTCCGGAACTCCAGTATCCTGAAAAAAATCTGGGAAGATATGTTGTAAGGAAAATTTCCGATCACGGCGAAGGACCCGGTAAAAAGGTCCGATATCGGGAGGTTTAAAAAATCGCCTTCGATGAATTCCTCCACATGACCGGGGTATTTTGTCCGCAGATAGAGGATAGACTCCCCGTCGATCTCCACCGCACGAAAACGGATGCCCGGCATTTCAATCAGATACTGCGTGAGAACACCTGCCCCGGGACCTATTTCAAGAACCTGGCTGCCCGGGGGAAGTTGCAGCGCTGCCACTATCTTGCGGGCAATATTCTGGTCCTTCAGAAAATGCTGACCCAAATGTTTCTTTGCACGTACAAATTCCATCCTGGTCCATGTTGAATTCATCAGGGGACATCCTGTTTAATCCGTCCGAATCAAAGGTTTTGCTAATTTTGCGGAAAAATAACAGCCGGGGAACCCTACCCCCAACTTTCTGGGTAAAAATAACAACTTTTTAAGGCTTTGAACCGTTTGCCTTCATGTTAATTAATAAAAAGGGTGTGAAAAAGCAGATTAGGTCTATCTTAAAATATTCAGCGTTTTTTGCCGCCGGCATTCTGATCTTCTGGTTGATCTACAAGGATCAGGATATTTCCATGATAAAATCTGTTCTTCAGAACGACGTGAATTATCTCTGGATTTGGGTATCCCTCCTGATCGGGATCCTGAGCCACATCTCCAGGGCAATCCGATGGAATTACCTGATCGAGCCTCTGGGATCGCGTCCTTCCACGCTCAATACTTTTCTGGCAGTGATGACCGGGTACCTGATGAACCTCCTGGTTCCCCGGATGGGAGAGATTTCGCGGTGCGGGGTGCTCTCGAAATACGAAAAAATCTCTTTTGCCAGCCTGATTGGAACCGTCGTCACCGAAAGGGTAATCGATGTGCTGATTCTGCTGCTCATGACCCTTATCGCCTTTTTCACCCAGTTCTCGGCGCTGGTAAGCTTCCTTCACGGAAATCCGGAGGTCAAGGAGAAAATCATGCATTACCTCACCCATCCCCTGCTGATTGGTGGAGTCCTATTCTCGGTACTGTTCCTGATCGTGATGCGCCGGAGGATTGTATCGTCAAGGTTTTACAAACGGTTGAAAAATACCGTGGACAATCTCAGGGACGGAATCATGTCGGTCAGGTATGTCCGCAAGAAGGGAGCCCTGATCTTTCACTCCTTCTTTATCTGGACCATGTACTACCTGATGCTGTATGTTGCTTTTTTTGCTTTTGACTTCACAAAGGGACTTTCTCCGTGGGCAGGACTTACCACTTTCGTGATGGGGAGTTTCGGTATGGTCGCCCCGGTGCAGGGAGGACTCGGTACCTGGCATTTTATGACCAAAGAAGCATTGGCGCTGTACAGTATCCCCAATGAAAACGGGATTATCTTTGCATTCGTAGCCCATACAACCATGAACCTGATGGTCGTTGTCATCGGATTAATCTCGTTGATGGCCTTACCCCTGGTAAACCGGGAAAACCCTTCTTCCGATCATCTATGAATACGGAACTTTTCATCGCGCGGCGACTTTTCAGGGACCGGGAAAACCGGCACCACCTTTCGGGAAAGATCATTCACATCGCCCTGGCGGGAATCGTGCTGGGAATGACAGTGATGTTGCTTGCTGTAGCTATTGTGACGGGGTTTAAAAAAGAGATCCGCGACAAAGTCATCGGCTTTGGTTCTCACATCCAGGTGGTGAATTTTGACTCCAACCTTTCGTTTGAAACCACGCCGGTATCCTCTGTCCAGCCCTTTTTTCCCCAGTTGGAACAGATCGGCAACATCGAATCGTGGAACAGGTTTGCCACCAAACCCGGAATCATCAAAACGGAAGAAGATATTCAGGGAGTTGTTTTAAAAGGAGTCGATTCCACCTTCAACTGGAAATTTCTCAGGGAAAACCTGACCCAGGGTCATATTCCGGCACTGAAAGGCGAACGGTCGGCGGAGGTGCTGGTATCGGAAAACCTGTGTTCCCTTCTGGCTCTCAAACTGAACGATCCCCTGTATATGTTCTTTGTAAATGAGAATGAGCGAATGCCCAGGATCAGGCAATTCAGAATTTGCGGCATTTACAGAACCAATCTCCAGGAATTCGACAACCTGTTTGTTTGGGGCGATATCAGGCAGGTGCAGCATATCAATGGCTGGGATTCCGACATGGTGAGCGGTTTTGAAATCAACATCCGTGATTTTGAAGAACTGGAGGAGACCACCCGGCAGGTGAGGGAGACAGTGACTAGCTACCACACCGAACCCGGGTCTGTTTTACGTGCACTCAACATCAGGCAGAAATATCCCCAGATTTTTGACTGGCTTTCCGTCATCGATATGAATGTTTGGGTCATTCTGGTTCTTATGGTGATGGTAGCGGGCTTTAACATGATATCTGCCTTGCTGGTACTGATCCTTGAGCGAAGCAGGATGATCGGCACCCTGAAAGCCTTGGGCAGCCCCAACAGCAGTATCCGCAAGATATTCCTCTATTTGTAGGGGATCCTGGTCATCAGCGTGCTGATTTGGGGAAACC
>CAZLDP010000124.1:0-5640 GCA_964558145.1 uncultured Prolixibacteraceae bacterium
AAAACAGGCGGCAATCCATTATTCAGGCTGAAGCGATGAAAAAAGCGGTGGAGGAGAGGAACAATGCCCTGGAAAACAGCGCTCTTCCTGATTCTCTACAGTTCAAACTTCCGGAAAATAAGCAGTCATGACCCTACTCAGGAATTTTTTACATACCGACCGGCGCTGCCGAAGGAAATTCTTGACCCACATGGTTTGGAAGGGATGGTTGGGTTTCCGGAAATTTAAAAAAAGGAAAAGAAAAGGGGAGCTTTTTCCTGCGTTCCAGTTCATTTCAGTAACGAACGACTGTAACCTGCGTTGCCAGGGATGCTGGGTCACCGCCGGCGGGAAAAAGAATAACCTGGCGATGGATAAGATCCATGGTATCATTGAAGAGAGCAAGAAGCAGGGCTCCTTCTTCTTTGGCATTCTGGGTGGCGAGCCCCTGTTGTACAAAGATCTTTCGGTCATCTTTGAAAAACACCCCGACTGCTATTTCCAGTTGTTTACGAATGGCACCCTGTTCACGCCGGAAGTGGCTTTGAGGCTGAAGAAACTGTCCAATGTAACCCCTTTGTTCAGTTGGGAAGGGGATGAACAGGTGGCGGATATTCGCAGGGGGGGGCGCGATGTGTACGGCAGAACCCTGAGAGCGGTGCAGACCTCCGTGGAACACGGCCTCCTCACCGGGGTGGCGGTGAGTGTCTGCAAATCCAACCTCGAAATGGCCCTTTCGGAAGATTTTGTCAGAAAGCTTCATTCCATGGGCGTGCTGTATATCTGGTACTACATTTACAGGCCGGCCGGGGCGGAACCCCATTATGAACTGGCGCTGAACCGTGAAGAGATTCTTAGGCTCCGGCGCTTCCTCGTAGAGGGTAGAACGAAATACCCGGTGGTACTGATCGATTCTTACTGGCGGGCCGATGGGGAACCTTTTTGTCCGGCTGCCGAAGGATTGAGCCACCACATCAACCCTTCCGGCGAGATTGAACCCTGTCCGGTGATCCAATTAGCCTGTGACCGCCTTGGCGATGGAAGTCTGAGAGACCTCTACGAAAACTCTGGATTCCTGGATGATTTCAGAAAGTCTATACTGATAAAAACCAAAGGATGTGTGTTAATGGAGGATCCCTCCTGGTTGAAAGGTTTTGCATTGAAACACGGCGCTGCCAACACCTCAGGAAGAGATTCATTGCTTTCAGAATGGGAAAAAGCGCCGGTGGTTCCCAGTCATGGTTCCTGTGATATTATCCCTGAAAAGAGCCTGATATACAGGATAGTAAAGAGAACCGCCTTTTTTGGAATGGGAGCTTATGGTTGAGAAAATAAAGTCTGCCGATAAGGAGCGTTTGGTTCTGGAAGTTCCCGGTGAGAAGAGTCTCCGGACGGCCATCCGGAATGAGGTCGAAAGTTGGGTAATGGCCAGGCATATTATCCCGCCGGTTTCTTACGGGATCATTTCAGAAATGGCCGGCGCCTGTCTGGAAGCATCGGGAAGGAGCAAAGATCTGACGGCCTTTGCCATGATTTGCTGCGGGAATGCCATCTGGCACCCTGCCGTGGAGGCGGTCCCCTTTAACCGGAGAATGTTGCTGCTTCCACAGTGTCTGAGGAACAGCCGTTTATGCCGCGGACAGCAGGATGAAATGGGGCTGTTGTGCAGTGAATGCGGGAACTGCATCATTCATGAAATCCAGCGGGAGGCAGAAAATCTCGGCTATGTGGTGCTGATCACCGAAGGGACCACCGTGGCCACGCGCCTGGTAGAGAGCGGTAAGGTGGATGCGGTGATCGGTGTCGGATGTATGGAGGTCTTGCAGAAAATGTTTGCCTCGGTGCATAAATATGCCCTGCCCGGCATCGGCATTCCCCTGTTGAACTGCGGTTGCAAGGATACCACCGCCGATGTGGCATGGATCAAAGAAGAACTCTACCGGTTGAACAAACAACCGGGCTTCCGGTTACTTAACCTGAATTACCTGAGGAGCCGGACTGCCTCTGTTTTCGGTGAGGAGCAACTGAAAAGGATCATTCCGCCTTCCGGAAATTCACTCGACTCGCTGGTCTACGAATCGTTGCTGGCGGGAGGGAAACGATTGCGTCCCCTGATGACCCTCCTGACCTATGAAGCCTTCAGCCGGGAGTCTGACCCCGACACGCTGAACCGGCTGGCCCTCTGTGTCGAATGTTTTCACAAGGCTTCCCTGATCCACGACGATATTGAGGATGACGATGGGATGCGGTATGGAAAACAAACCCTCCATGCGCGGTACGGGGTACCGGTCGCAATCAATATCGGAGATCTCCTCTTAGGTGAAGGATACCGGCTGCTGGCCTCCACCCACCTGCCGGAACCGGCCTTGCTGGCCTGCCTCAGGATGGTTGCCCAGGGGCACCGGAAGCTCTCTTTGGGTCAGGGGATCGAACTGATGGCGATGAAAAACCGGCAGATCCTCTCTGTGGAAGAGACCCTGGAAGTATTTGAATACAAGACCGCCGCCGCCTTCGAAGTATCGCTGCTCCTGGGAGCCATAGCCGCAGGCGCCGATCACACGACCCTCTCCCTTCTGGAACAGTTCAGCCGGGTGACCGGCATCGCTTACCAGATCAAAGACGACCTCTCTGACTTCATCGCCCAGGACGGCAGCTTTGAATTCCGGAAACCCTCCATCCTGGTTTCCCTCCTTACCGGCTGTCTCACACCTGAAGAAACCCACCTCTTCCAACAGGCATCGGAACAACACGATTTTGATCCCGTCAGGGAACTGGTGGACCATTATGCAATCCTTCAAAAAACGGAACAGTTGCTGAGAGATTATATCCGGCAATCGGACAACTGTCTGGAACAGTTGCAGAATATCGGTCTGAAAATTGCGCTTCATGAAATTCTGGGACATATTTTCAAGGATTACCGGTAGATTTCTCCTCCGGAAATATTTCAGAAAGTTGAATGCTTTCTCCCTGGAGGTGGCATTGAAGGAGGCTTCCGGAGTGATCGACGCTTCCGCAATGGAGGAGATCAAGGTGTTCATTAAAAGCCGCCAGACCCGGGAAGGGGGATTTGCCGACCGGGAAGGAAAATGCGATCTTTACTACACCCTGTTTGGCGGTTTTGTCTCCGAAGCCCTTGACATCAAAGAGGTCTTCCCCTCCCTGAGGAATTACATCCGCAAAACTGCCCGGTCAGGAAACCCGGAAGGGATTTACCTGCATTGTGCTGCCATTCTATGGGCTAAATTTTGCGGGAAGGAGCCTCTTCCGGTGAAGTTAAGAGAAAAATTAATCGACCGATTGGCTGATTCTGCAACAGGAGAAGCTGCATACGCCACCTTTTTGAACCTGCTAACCTGTTATTATATCCGTCATTTTGCCGGATTGTTCAGGTTATGGAAGCGCATCAGGGTTCAGATGGATTCAGGGAATAAACCCAGTACTGTTTGGGCTGCCGGAGTGGTGGTCGCTCATCTGCGGGGTCTCCCTACGGACGAAATGGTCAGCCGGCTGTTGGAGTTCCGGCGCCAGGACGGAAGCTTCTCCGCTACCCTGAAAGCCCCGCGTGGAGATCTGCTCTCCACCGCCGTCGCTCTATATGCCCTGAAATTCGCAGGCCATGATCTTACCCTGATCAAACCTGCCTGCCTGGCTTATGTGGATGCACTCTATTGCGACGGCGGTTTTTGCGCCGCCCCGACAGAAGAGATCCCCGACGTGGAATATACCTTTTATGGCCTTCTGGCTTTGGGTTCCCTGAATCACTGAAAAATGGAAAGAGATCGATTGATAAAAAAATGGCAACTGTGGTCAGACCGTCTGATGAAGGAACGGAATTCCGGGGGATTCTGGGATGGTTACCTTTCTTCCAGCGCCCTTTCCACCGCCATTGGGGTGGTCACCCTGAAAAAATCGGGAATTCAGGGATACGAAAAGCAGATTGAAAAAGGATATTCCTGGCTTTTCAGCCATATCCATGCCGACGGAGGGTATGGAGACACCCCATCGGGCGAAAGCAATATCAGTACCACCCTGCTCAGTTATGCCGCCATTTATGACTACCCCGATTCGCCGGTTCGTACCGCGGCGCTCCGGTCGATGGAAGGTTACCTGGCTTCCCAAAAGATGGCATTGATCCCGGGAGAGATCATCTCTACCGTTTTGAATTACTACGGGAAAGATTACACCTTTTCAGTTCCCATCCTGGCCATGCTCACCATTTGCGGGGTTATAGACCGTTCCGCCGTGGAAAAAATTCCGCAATTGCCTTTTGAATTGTCGCTGCTGCCGCCCTCCTTGTACCGCTTTTTCAACCTGCAAGTGGTGAGTTATGCCCTCCCTGCCCTGATCGCCGTGGGGATTTTCACCCATAAACAGAGAAAAAGGGGATTCCCGGGAATCCGGTTCATCCGGGATCTGCTGGTCTCTCCGGCCATTCGCAGATTGCATGCACTGATTCCGGAGAGCGGAGGTTTCCTGGAGGCGATCCCCCTGACCGGTTTTGTGGGTCTCTGTCTCATCGCGGGCGGACGGCAAGAGAATGAAGTGGTGAAAAGGGGCCTGCGTTTCCTGGAGATGCAGCAGCGCGCCGATGGCAGTTGGCCCATCGATACCGACCTCTCTACCTGGGTGACCACGCTCAGCATCAAAGCCCTGGGAAGTTATGATTCTTCTAAATTCAGTGCCCAGGACGCCATCGTGTGGAGGAACCATCTGCTTTCGCTGCAATATAGGGAGAGGCATCCATTTAACCAGGCACGCCCCGGGGGATGGGGATGGACCCATTTTTCGGGGTCGGTACCCGACGGGGATGACACCCCGGGAGCCCTTCTGGCCCTGCTCCAGTTGTATGAAGGCGCCACCCTGGAAATCAATGCCTTGATCCGGGGGGGAGAATGGCTCCTCGGGATACAGAACGCCGACGGCGGCTTCCCGACTTTCTGCAAAGGCTGGACCAATCTTCCCTTCGACAGCAGTTGTGCCGACCTGACCGGCCATGCCCTGCTGGCTTTCACCACCATCTTGGGCAGAGCCGGAAGCCAGATCCCGGAAGCAATGCGTTCAAAGCTGACAAAAAGTATCCGGAGGGCTGCCGGTTACCTTTATAAACAGCAGGATCGTTCAGGGTTCTGGGTTCCCTTGTGGTTTGGGAACCAGCACTCCCCCACCCGGAAAAATCCTGTCTACGGAACAGCCCGGATTGCTGTTTATCTTCAGGATTGTCTGGGTACGGGAATTTTGGGAGGAGGAACGGAAGAATTAATTCGTTCCATGGTGGCATCCGCCGTGAAGTACCTGGCTTCGCAACAAAATGCCGATGGCAGTTGGGGCGGGGAAAAAGGGATTCCCGGAAGCATCGAGGAAACCGCCCTGGCCATTTCTGCCCTGGCGCAGACAGATCCCGAGGCCTGTCTCCGCGGATTCAGGTGGCTTGAAAACCATACCGAAGGGGATCACCTGAAGGCGAGCCCCATCGGACTCTACTTTGCTACCTTATGGTACGATGAGAAGATGTACCCCCTGGTTTTTTATGTGGAAGCCCTGGGAAGATACCTTTCCCGAAACTTACTTGGTTGAAACTCCCCACTGTCTCTTCGTTCCCTCAGTCTCTTCTTCGTTCAAAGGTTCAACAATGGTTTATTGTTAATTGTTCATTGCTAATTG
>CAZLDP010000124.1:5740-7245 GCA_964558145.1 uncultured Prolixibacteraceae bacterium
ATTGTTCAAAGGCTTCGCCGTTCAAAGCCTTCGGCTCCGCCTCGGCGTTCAAAGGCACTACGTGCCGTTCAAAGGTTCAACAATGGTTTATTGTTAATTGTTAATTGTTCATTGCTAATTGCTAATTGTTCATTGCTAATTGTTAATTGTCATTGCTCATTGCTCATTCAAAACTCCTGATCCGGCGCAAAACTAAAATGTCGTTGTTTTGTAAACGAGTTTTAAAAACAATGGCAAATACAATAAAACAGCCAAAAATGAAAACAGCAACCCTCCCATAGAACCTGCAGCAAATGCAAACCAAAACACTTCCGACTGGCCGCCCCATACAAACGGAACCAGTCCAAGGACAGTTGAGAGTATGGTTAAAACGATCGCTGTAATTTTTTGATTAAAGGCTTTCAGATAAGTAATTATAGTGTTTGGTCTGTTTTTGTATTCTGTTAGGTTATTAAAATCATTAATAATATAAATGGCTGCATTTACAACCAACCCGCTCAGCAGGATAAAAGAGGCAAACCCTCCCTGGTCGAAATTGAAACCGAAAAGGTAGAAGGTGAGAAATACCCCGATAAATGAGATAGGTATCAAACTGATGACAGCCAAAGGTTTAAGCAGTGATTCGAATAAAATGGCGGTAGTAAACCAGATGATGACAATAATGAGAAGCAACAACCAATATTGTTTTTTGTCTTTTAAATTCCAATAGATAAACGATTCGGGTTTATGGGCTTTATATCCCAACGGAAGCACCTGGTTGATGGCCTCGGTTACCCGTTCCTGTACCATTTGTGCCAGCGGACCGGGCCCAATGAAGTTGTAGTTCAGGTAAACCTGATATACCTGGTCTTTTTTATAAATTGACTTGCCGGTAAGCTGTTTTTCGATTTCCCCGGCCAGCGACAATTTTTTCTGCCCTTTCCCGGTAGCAACCGGTTGATGGTAAAAATCCCATTTATTGTATTCCCTGTTCTGGTCAGACAGCAAAACAACCGGCTGAAGTTCGGTCTGGTTGTAAAAAGGTTGTAAATTCCTTTCATACAACTGTGTGAACAACGACCCCGTAAAATCGGTATAATTCAGCTCTTGAACAGCCAGCAGGTTTTTGTCCACGTGAAGGTTATATTCAAACCTGGAAGCTGCATGCCACGACTGCGAACTGGTTATTTCGGTGTTATCCACTCTTGGATTTTCCAGCAACTTTTTTTCCAGTTGCTCCGCAAAACCGTACAATTCGTTGTAATTGTAGCCTGTCAGCAAAATATGGCTGTTTTTGTACTCCATGTTTAGCGCGTTGGAAAAACCCTTCCCAACACCGTAAACCGACCAGTCCATGCCTCCCAGTGAGATGGCTTTGCTTTCTACCTGGCTTTTCAGCAAAAACGGAAACGACGATTTTTCTGCATCGGGTGTAAAATGAATTGTGATGGAAGAGTTATTATAACCGGTAACCCGCGTTTCAAACTGCTCCACCCCTTCAAACCTGCTAATGTATTGCTCCATTT
>CAZLDP010000125.1:0-7213 GCA_964558145.1 uncultured Prolixibacteraceae bacterium
CAGTGTAGTGCTCCATCCCCAGAACGTCAAAGCGCCCTGCTTCCCTTTCTTTGAAAGTATGATCAGCAACCAGGGATCAGTTCTTCCCGGCACCAACTTCTATTACATGGACAACATGGATGGCCGGATCACCTATTTCGGAAAATTACATTATCCCCTCTCCGCGGATTCAATTGGTGTTACCGTTTTCATCGACCTGAAATCCAAAATACAGTCGGAAGGCATCGGCTTCCCTGAATTGCTCATCGACAAATCGATGCATAAATCGGCCAGTTACAAAAAATTCGACTATGCCAAATATTACGGGGGGGAATTGGTGGACCGGCATGGAGGCTACCCCTATAACTATTACATCTATTCCTACAATTTCGATGACGGTGATTTCAGTTACAATAAATGGGACGGATATGAGCACCTCATCCACCGGTCACATGAGGAGAATTATGTCATTGTCAGCCGCAGGTTGTATTCCTTCATCGATTACCTGATCTCTTTCCCTTACCTGTTTGTGTTTTATTTTCTTTTTTCGCTGGTGGCCCTGCGGATTATCCATCCCACCTTCGGTAGAAGAAAAATCATGTTTGACCTCAAATTCCGGATCCAGGCAGCCATTATCTCCATCGTTTTTTTCTCCCTCCTTGTCGTTGCAGTGAGCACGATCTTTTACAACCTCGAACAATCCAAAACCAGGCTACAGGAAGATCTGGACCAGAAAATGAACTCTATTTCGGTCGAAATCGACATACTCCTTGAAAGTGCAGAGAATATTTCGCCGGAGATGAGGGAGTGGCTGATGCCTGAATTGGTGAAACTATCGAATGTCTTTGAAACCGACATCAATTTGTACGGAGTCAATGGCGACCTTGTCGTATCCTCCAGGCCCGAAATCTTCAACCGAGGACTGGTCTCCCGGAGAATCAACACGCAAGCCTATTTTGAATTGTTTGAAAATTTTCAGACCAACTATTTCCAGCCCGAAAAAATAGGGGAACTGAGTTATCTGTCGGCTTATGAACCCATTATCAACAACAACGGCGATTACCTGGGTTTTATCAATCTGCCCTATTTCACCCACCAGGACAAATACAGCCAGGAGATATCCACTTTTATTGTGGCCTTTATCAACCTGTATGTATTGCTCTTTCTGGCAAGTATTGTGGTGGCCGTATTTATTGCCAACCAGATCACCCTTCCCCTGGCCACGGTACGCGAAAACCTGAGAAAAATAGAGCTTGGAAAACGAAATGAGCATATTCAGTATCTTCATGAGGACGAAATCGGGAAACTGGTCAAAGAGTACAACAAAAAGGTGGATGAACTGGCTATAAGTGCTGATCTGCTGGCACGTTCAGAAAGGGAGAGTGCCTGGCGCGAAATGGCCAAACAGGTAGCCCATGAAATCAAAAATCCGCTTACTCCTATGAAACTCAACATCCAGCATCTTCAGCGTTTCAAGGGAGAAGGGCAGGAATACCAGGCCTATGTGAACCGGATTGCCCAGATTCTCATTAACCAGATAGACACCCTTTCAGACATAGCCACTGAGTTTTCTAACTTTGCCCAGATTCCGACAGCCATGAAACAGGTGTTTGGCCTGAAACAGCAAATTACCAAAGTGATCGAATTGTATGAAAATCTCGACAGGGTGAAAATCAGCTTTGAAGAGGGTTCCTGTGGAAATATCATGATCAATGCCGACAGGGAGCAACTTTCGCGGGCTTTAATTAACTTGATCAAAAACGGGATTCAGGCTATTCCCGAGGAGAGGGAAGGAAAAATCACGATTTCCCTTAGTCTCAAAGACCAATATGTCGTCATTGCAGTAGCTGATAACGGCACAGGCATCCCGCCTGAATTGCAGGAAAAGATGTTCAGTCCCAATTTCACCACCAAGAGCAGCGGAATGGGACTGGGCCTGGCTATTGTTAAAAACATCGCAGAGAATTTCAATGGAAGAGTCTGGTATGAAACAACTTTCCAGGAAGGCACCACTTTTTTCTTTGAAATACCCATTTATGAAGTTCCGTCAGCGGGAAAGGCTATTCACCGGGATTAAAAACCTCAAATTGAGTTGCTATGGTTTCTTTATCGTTTGAGCGTATTGCCCAACGTCTCCGGGAGATGGAGTTACCTGAGACCGACCTGGTCATCGGAATCGGGACTGGTGGAGTGGTTCCGGCTTCGCTGGTTGCCTTCCACCTGCAGGTTGGTCTCCTGATTATCACCCTGAATTACCGTGATGAACAAAACACGCCCCGGCATGAGGTGCCCGTGGTCACAGGACTTCCGGCCAACCTCTCTCCTGAGGGAAAGAAGATCCTGCTTGTTGACGACGTGTCGGTTTCGGGGAAGACCCTTCAGACAGCCCGGAAGCTTCTGGAAGGATTTGAAGTAAAAACCCTCACCATGAAGGGGAATGCCGATTATGTCCTTTTCCCTGAAATCAAAGAGTGCGTCAGATGGCCCTGGAAATTCTGAAATCTGTTTTATGTTATTTCCCGTGCCGGAAGAGGGTCTCCTTTTCGGTTTTGGTCAGGCTGTCGTAACCTTCTTCCCCGATCTTGTCCAGAATCTGGTTGAGTTCCTGGTGATCAGCAGCTTTTTGACGGTTGTATTCATAATCGTCGCGGGGCGGATTCCGGTGTACCACTTTAATACGGCTGCGGGATTTGAATAATTGTGCAATCCGGCTCACGGCGGCGGAGAAAGGTACGGTCACATCCCTTCCTTTCGCTTCAAGTTTTACAAAAAACCATCCCGCCACAGCGCCTCCCAGGTGGGCCAGGTTTCCTCCCGCATTGGAAACCGAAATAGCAATGATATAGAGGATTATCATGAAAAGGGCAAGATACCTGAGTTGTACCAGTCCGATCAGGAACAGCCTGATCTCCCGCAAAGGATCACGGAAGGCCGACGCTACCAGAATCGCGACAATGGAAGCCGACGCACCCAGCAGATAGGAGATGGAAACGACCGGCTCAAAAACCGGGAAGAGGTTATAGGCTGCCATGTAGGCCAGACCGCCGGCCAAACCGCCCAGCAGATAGAGCCCCACAAGCTGACTGCCGCTGTAATAGTCCATAAAAATCCGGCCAAACCAATAGAGCGTCAGCAAGTTAAAGAGGATATGAAGGAATCCGTGATGAAGAAACATGTAGGTCAGGATAGACCAGGGCCGGCGGATCCAAGTCGCGGGACTTGCGGGCAATTCAAACCATTGCAGTAAATCAGTTGGGTTTCCCGACAGGAAGAACAGAACTTCGATGATCCTGAACAGCAGGAAAACAGCAAGATTCAGGTAAATCAGCCGGGTAATGACCGATCCCTTCCGAAATGAAGAGTTGATATCGTTCCAGATTTCCATCAGGATTAGAGGGCTTGCTGAGTAAGGTTCAATAGAAATTTTTCGATGTTTTATTCCAGTATTTGATCAGGAAAAATCCGAAGAGCATGCCACCCAGATGGGCAAAATGGGCAATACTTCCTCCGGAATTGGTCAGTCCCAGGTAAAGCTCCAGCACCCCGTAGCCAATGACGAAATATTTGGCTTTAATAGGGATAGGCGGGAAGAGGAGCATCAGTTGAGTATTGGGGAACAGCATACCGAAAGCAAGCAAAACACCGTAGACAGCGCCTGATGCACCCACGGTTGGAATGTCCATCTTGAGCTGCACGATCTGGGCCATCACTTTTTGTCCCTCTGCTGCAAAGGCAGTGCTTGTGGGGTTGTCATACCAATTGGTAATGAAATCGAGTAATTGACTGCTGGCTCTTGGCAGGTACTTGTGCACGAACTTGTCAAGGATTTCCGGGGCCGGCGTATTGTTGAATGCAGTGAGGGTATGCTGCATGGAGGAGATTTCGAGGTGGTTGACAAACATGTGAAGCGCTACGGCACCCAATCCGGTCACGAAATAGTAGACCAGAAAACGGCGGGGCCCCCACACGCTTTCGAGTACCCGGCCAAACATCCACAAGGCGAACATATTGAAGAATAAATGAGCGATCCCCCCATGCATGAACATGTGGGTAATGATCTGGTGGGGTCTGAATTTATCGGAACCGGGATAGTGCATCCCCAGCAGATCGGTCAGATCGGTACCTGCTCGTTGCAGCACATAAGTGGCCAGCAGCATCAGGACGTTGATGATGATCAGGTTCTTTACGACTACCGGCGTGTCCCTGAATACCGGTCTGTAATGGTTCATAATCGACTATTTTTCAATTCTGTAATCAAGAACCCGGCCATTGATGGCCTTGGGAATGGAATACGACAAATTGTCATCTTCCGAACAATTTCTCAATTTCCCCCATGGGAATGATCGTCAGCACCGTTTTTCCATCAGGGGTATAGTTGGGTGATGAACAGGCAAACAGTTGGTCTACCATATAATCCGTTTCTTCGCGGAGAAGTTCCTCCCCGGTGTTCCGGGCAGAGGCTTTTGCCAGCGAGGAGGCCACCTGCTCCCTGATGCGAAGAGTGGCATCGACGGGAGAATTCTTAAACTCCTCCAACATTTTCTCGATCAGATCGACCGGGGAGGCTGTTTCGAGAATACCGGGAACACCGTTGATCACAAAGGTATCCTTCCCGAACTCCCTGATGTCGAAGCCAAGGGTTTGCAGGTCGGGCATTATTTCCAACAGCAGTTTGGCATCGGCTCCGTTGATTTCAAAGGTATGCGGAAAAAGGATTTGTTGGGAGGCCACCTTTTCCGTTCTGAGAATTTCCAAAAACTGTTCAAAAAGTATCCGCTCCTGTGCCCTTTGCTGGTCAATCACCATCATCCCTGATTTCACAGGCAGAAGAAGGTATTTTTGTTTTACCTGCATGATTTTTCTGGCCTGCACGCGGGGAGCAGCGCCGGGAGAGAAAAGGGGCGGTTCAGGATGAGCGTACGGGATTGGGCGTTCATTCTCCGGCTGGCCCCATAAACTTTCCCAATGGCGTTGATTAGGCGGGTGAAAGGAAGTGTCCGGTGCATGGGAAAATGGTTTTCCGTGTTCTTCCTGAAACGGATTGTAGGTTGCATCAAAATTCAACCCGGGATACGTGACAGGGGTTCCCGGTTTCAACGGCAGAGGAATTTCAATACTCCCCTCCTGGTCAAAATCGATGGAAGGAACCACACTGTTTTTTCCCAATGCTTCACGGACTGCCGCATGGAGAAGTTGCCAGATAGCGTTCTCATTTTCGAACTTGATTTCCGTCTTGGTGGGGTGTACATTGATATCGATCGATGCAGGATCAGTATCCAGGAAAATAAAATAGGAAGGGAACGAATCGGCCGGCAACAATTTCTCATAAGCCTGCATGACTGCCTTGTGGAACCAGGGATGGCGCATATAGCGCCGGTTCACAAAAAAGAATTGTTCACCCATGGTTTTTCTGGCAAATCGGGGAAGTCCCGTAAATCCTCCGATTGTGACCAGCGAGGTGGAGCTTTCCACCGGGATCAGACTCTGGTTGATGTTTTTCCCGAAAATGGAGACAATCCGTTTGCGCAGGTTGGAAACTGGCAAATCATGGACCAAGGTATTGTTGTGGTAAAGTTGAAAGGCGATTTCCGGATTAGGGATTGCGACACGATACACTTCCGTGATGATGTTCTTCAGTTCGTAATTATCCGACTTCAGGAATTTCCTGCGGGCTGGTACGTTAAAGAAGAGGTTTTTCACCCGGATGGTGGTACCGTTACCGCAACCCGCGGGTTCCTGTGCAAGCACGTTGGTGGCAGAGATATGGAGAAAGGTTCCGGTTTCGTCCTCCTGCCTTTTGGTATGCATTTCAATATCGGCAATGGCAGCCATCGAAGCCAGGGCCTCTCCACGGAATCCCATGGTCCGGATGGCAAACAGGTCGGAAGCGGCCTTAATTTTCGAAGTGGCGTGCCGTTCAAAGGCCATGCGGGCATCGGTAGGCGACATGCCGCAACCATTGTCGGTCACCTGAATAAGGGTGCGCCCGGCATCCTTGACATGAATCACCACCTCACTGGCGCCGGCGTCAAGGGCATTTTCAACCAGCTCCTTAATCACGGAGGCAGGGCGCTGAATCACTTCGCCTGCGGCAATCTGGTTGGCTACGGAATCGGGCAGTAATTTGATCACATCAAACACAGAACCCACGATTACCGGTAGAACAGTAAATAAAAGAGCATAATCAGGATGGCCAAAATGATGAGCAGCCGCCTGTTGCTCTTTTGGCGCATGGCAAGCGACGTCTTCGATTCCCGTCTCATCGCCTTACGAAACTGCCCCTTGATACGGGCCCGGTAATCTCCGATGCCGCCTTCAATACTCTCATCTATAATGCCAAGTTCCGCCTTGATCCTGCTTTCCCGCTCCTTTCTCTCCTCTAATTCCGGATCATAAAAAAGGGGATTATACTTAAACTTCCGGGCTTGCGGAAGATGGAAAAACTTCAGGGCCATATCTTACCAATTACTCAATTCAACAAAGATAGTTCATTTTGATCAAATGAGGATGCCGTGACAGCCATAATTGAAATGGTCAATTCACCAAAGAATATCGGAGCGGTGGAAAGCAGACCGGTTATTTCTGCCGGAAGAAAATTTGGATCGGTACGCCCGTAAAATCGAATTTTTCACGGATCTGATTCTCCAGATAACGACGGTAGGGTTCCTTGATATACTGGGGAAGATTGGCAAAAAAAACAAATCCGGGTGACCGGGATGGAAGTTGGGTGCAATATTTGATTTTTATAAATTTTCCTTTCCACGAGGGAGGAGGATAGGCGTCGATGACTGCCAGCATGGTTTCGTTCAACTCCGAAGTCTTTATTTTCCGGCGTTGATTGGCGTACACCTGCATGGCCGTTTCCAAAGCTTTGTGGATCCGTTGCTTAGTAAGCGACGAGATGAAGATGACCGGAACATCGGTAAAGGGGGCTATCCTTTCAAGGATCTCCTTCTTGTAGCGGTTAACCGTATAGTTGTCTTTTTCCACCAGGTCCCATTTGTTGACCAGGATCACCACTCCTTTCTTGTTCTTCAAGATCAGGTTGAAAATACTCAGATCCTGGGCTTCAATACCCCTTTCGGCATCGAGCATTAAAAGGCATATATCCGAATCTTCGATGGTGCGGACCGAACGCAATACGCTATAAAACTCCAGGTCTTCCTTCACCTTGGCCCGTTTGCGCAGACCCGCAGTATCGGTAATGATAAAATCGTAACCGAATTTATTAAAC
>CAZLDP010000126.1:0-7188 GCA_964558145.1 uncultured Prolixibacteraceae bacterium
CCTCATGCCCCAGCAGCGAAACTGGTTCATGAACTACATCAAAACGGTGGAAAACACCATCAACAGCAGCAGTTTTACCAATCCTGTTACCGGTTATCCGGCCATACTGGATATTCCCTCCTTCATCGACTTTCAGATCATAAACGAGTTGGCCAATAATGTGGACGGCTACCGTTACAGCACCTTTTTTTACAAAAACCGCGACAGCCAGGGGGGCAAACTGGTTGCAGGCCCACTGTGGGATTTCAACCTGGGTTACGGGAATGTGAATTATGCAGCCGCCCGCCTCTCCACCTCCACCTGGCTGTATACCAGTATAGGCCCGGGTGAAGGTAACTGCATGCACTGGTATTATCGGCTTATGCAGGATCCAACTTACCAGCAGTCGCTGAAAGAAAGGTACAGCCGGCTCCGGAAGGGTATCCTCCATACCGACAGTATATTCAAAACCATCGATTCCATGATCACCCGGCTTGGCCCGGCAGTGGGCAGGAATTTCAACCGGTGGCCGGTACTCGACAAGTACATCTGGCCCAATCCGGAAATCAGGTATACCTATGAAAATGAAATCATCTTCTTCAAGAACTGGGTCTCCGACCGGCTTTACTGGATGGACACCCAGTGGTTGGTGACGGTACCCGTTGCAACAAAACCCATGGACACCTCCTTAAGGGTTTATCCCAATCCCGTTGAGGATGAAATCCACTTCTCCATCCCCTCCGGTTCCGGAGAGGCAACCCTCGAAATATGGGATATCAGAGGAGTAAAACTTCTCACCCGAACCTTCATGAGCGATGGTTCAGCCAGCAGCCATTTTTCTGCAGGAGTTTCCCATCTGGGCCGCGGAGTCTACCTGGTCCGTATCTCCGGCAAAAACTTTATTCCATTCACAGACAAAGTCGTTATAGAATGAGAATAAAATGTGGCCTGGTTTCCCCATATTTTCAGTTCCCACATGATTCTCCAGCAGGAGCAAACCATTCAGGTATGGGAATGGGCATCGCCCCGGGAAAGGGTCACCGTAACCCTGGGGAACAACACCCAGCGCACATTGACCGATAAATCAGGGAAATGGATGGTATCGCTTCCACCCATGAAATACGGCGGCCCCTTTACGATGACCATCACCGGGAAAAAGAGAATCACCCTCGATGACGTGCTCGTTGGAGAGGTATGGATCTGTTCGGGACAATCCAATATGGAGTGGCCCCTCGTTTCCACCCGGAATGCCGCTGAAGAGATTGCCTCGGCCACTTTCCCGGAGATTCGCCTTTTCACGGTTCCCAGGAGAATTTTCCAACTTCCTCTTGACGAGCTCGCCGATGTGGGGGAAACCGGTTTTACTCGTTGTATCCCAATTGTTCCAAAAACTCGGTCGGACTTTTTTCAGGCCTGTACCTGCGTACCTTGCGGTCGTAATAAAAACCGGTTGTCAGATCAGCCCGGTTGGTAATCATCCCGTCGACCAGCGGGGAAGCCTCCTTCCCGGTGCTTTCCCCAAAGTACTTCTCCATCTGTTCGATGGTATTGAAAGAGTATACATTTATCTTAAGGCCGGCATCCCAGAACCAGAGCAGTCAAAACCATCATCAGGGAAGCAACAAGGGTTTGTTTCATGGCCGGGGATTTGATTTGTTCTGCCGGATCTTCCACTGTCCGGTATGAAACTTCACTGCCGGATCGGTCACATCGTTGCATCGGACAATCAAGGCCCCTTCCTTCTCCCAATACGATTTAACCGTATGCCCGTTCATCGGACCATCCTCGGCGCCGCGGATAGTTACATCATCGGGATTCACCACCATTTTCAATCCTGCCGACTCGTTGATCATATCCATGTCACCCCGGCTGTTCCCACCTACAAGAAGTGGTTTTGCCTTGATAAAAGTTTCAATGGTGTGTGCCTTCCCATCATCCTGGGGGATCGGAGGAATGATCTCCCCGGTGGTAACTCCATCTTTAACCACACACTTTACTCCTATCACCTGGGTCACCGGAATGCCATACTCCTCCGCAACAAATTTCTGATACAGAAATTCGGGAGAGGCTGTCAGGATATATACCTCAAAACCAAATTCCTTCAAGTTAGCCACCAATTGTTTCATCTCCGGGTAGGTCTTGTTCCGGTAGGACTCCCGGTAGCAGTCATATCCGATCATTTCAATTTCCTCAGGGGTGAGGCCGGCCAGAAAATGTACCCTGTCCTCCACATAGGGTTTGCCCACGTTATTGCCGTCTTTAACCATCCGGTCAAGAATGGCAAGCTTTTCCTTTGCCTGTTGATCGTTTCGCCCTTTCAGCACTTCATCGGCATAACGGTAGAGCGCCTCGTCGGCCAGATAGTAAGGAACCTGTCCAAACGTGGTTCCGTCGCAGTCAAACACAGCCACCTTCCTGACGTTCATGGAAAGCGTGGAGTTAAGAAAAGCTTCAATCTGATCGTTTGTACTCTGTTCCCAACCGATAATTCGGCGGTAATTCTGGGCCTCCAGCGTGGGATTCCAAAGAAAGACCACGAGAAGGATCATAAAAGATAGTCTGTTCATATTCATGATTTCCGTTTTCATTTGTATTTTAATCCCTATCACGGAAAAGGGCAAAGAGGGTTTTCCGTTCATTCCCCTTTCCAGATCCGGCATACCAGGGTTTCCGGTTGGTCCCCCATGCCTTTGTCATCAGCTCAGCCGTTGTTTTTCCTTATTCCAGGTAAAGCCCGTAAAAATGATAGCCAAAACGCATGCCGCCAGGAACAAGATAAAAGCAGCATCCCATCCCCACTTGTCAACCAGGAACCCCACACCGATGTTGGCAAACAAGGCGCCGCCCAGATAGCCAAAAAGACCTGTGAGCCCGGCCGCTGTCCCCGCCGCCTTTTTCGGCACCAGATCAAGCGCCTGTACCCCTATCAGCATGACGGGACCATAAATCAGGAAGCCTATCGCAATAAGGGCAATATTGTCAATCAGCAAATGTCCGGGAGGATTTTTCCAATAAACCAGAATTGCCGTGAATACCAGCAACATATAGATGATAATCGCGGGTGCGCGTCTTCCCCTGAAGATCTTGTCTGAAATCCATCCACAGAGAAGTGTTCCGGGAATTCCCGCATACTCATAGGCAAAATAAGCCCACCCCGATTCCTGCATCGAAAAGCCCTTTGCTTCTTTCAGGTAGGTAGGCGCCCAATCAAGTATACCGTATCGTACCAGGTAAATCATCACATTGGCAATTGCAATCAACCAAAGGAACTTGTTATTAAACACATAGGTAAAGAATATCTCCTTGGTGGAGAACTCCTTTTCATATTTCTCTTCGTAGTCTTTCGGAAAATCATGCTTGTAAGTTTCGATATTGGGAAGCCCGCATGACTGAGGGGTGTCTCTTACCAGGAGCCAAGCGATGAAAGCGACGCAAATGGCAATCATTGCAGGGAAATAGAGCTTACTCTGCCAGTCGCCAAATAATGCTACGCCCAGTATGGCAAGGGGACCAATCAGTCCTCCGCCGATATTGTGTGCAATGTTCCAGATCGACATCATGGTTCCCCGCTCCCTGGTCGAAAACCAGTGTACCATTACCCTACCGCAGGGGGGCCAGCCCATACCCTGGAACCATCCGTTGATAAACAACAGGATAAACATGATCGTCACCGAGGATGTTAGTACCGGAATAGTTCCTAAACTAAAGATGGTCAGAGCGGAAAGCACAAGCCCCAGGCTCAGGAAAATACGGGCATTGCTTCGGTCGGAAACGCTTCCGCTTAAAAATTTGCTCAGTCCGTAGGCAATGGAAATGGCTGAGGAAATGATCCCCAGTTCTCCTTTGGAATAACCATGCTCAACAAGGTCAGGCATTACGAGAGAGAAGTTCTTCCTCACCAGGTAGTAGCCGGCATATCCAATGAAAACACCAATAAACACCTGCCACCTTAGCCGTGTGTAAGTGGAATCAATCTTTTCCTTGGGAAGGAGCTCCTTGTGCGGAGGCGGTTTAAGTAATCCGATCATAAAAGATATTTTTTAAGTTATAGTTGATGCGTTTTATCCCAGTACCACGGTTTGGCTTGAGCCTGACGGCTTCCCTCTCCCATTTACCGGCCATTTCCTTAACCCACGAAGATAAATGATTTCTAATTGGTAATCATATATCCTTGGGCGACTGCGGTGTATTCCTCCACTTGACGGTCGATCCATTCCTGGTCTTTCCCTAATTCGGCTGCCATAATTTCTGCTACCCGGGGAGCCAGGGTGATCGATAGTTTTGCGTCTAAATAAAGTACCCTCACCCTGCGGGCCAACACATCATCGACAGTGCGGGCCATCTCATTCCGTACGGCCCAGATAACCTCGCCCACTGTGAAGTCCGATCCTTTAACCAGCCTGGCGGCCCATTCGGGATTCTCCTTCTGCATCTTCGCGATCTCCGCCAGGTCGCTGCCGTAAATATACATCCTGTCGCTCCTGTCGGGATTCTCCTGGTATCCGTGAATTTTCAGGTGCCGGGTAGGGCAAGCCTTCTTCTCCAGTTTTTTGACTTTGATACCCGCATTGACGGTGTCTTCCGCCATCTTACGGTAGGTAGTCCACTTCCCGCCGGTAATGGTAATCAGCCCTGAAGGGGCCACAACCAGCTTGTGACTGCGGGAGATCTCCTTGGTCTTGGTTTCCTCGCCCTCGTGCCTAGGTGCTGCCAGCGGCCTCAATCCTGCAAAAACGCACAACACGTCGCTGCGTAGAGGCTTCTTTTCTAAATACCGGCCTGCCGTCTCGAGGATAAAGTCCACCTCCTCCTCAAGCGCTTTGGGTTCCAGAACAGGTTCTTTCACAGGAACATCGGTAGTTCCCAATATAATGCGGTTGTGCCAGGGGACTCCGAACATTACCCGTCCGTCGCTTGTTTTGGGAATCATAATGGCGTCATCGCCGCCCAGAAAACTCTTGTCAACGACAAGGTGGACACCCTGACTGGGCCTGACAAACGGTTTTTCATCGGGATTGTCCATACGGATAATCTGATCGACGAAAACACCTGTGGCATTGACAATACATTTTCCTTCGATAGAAAAAGATGCACCGTCGAGTTCATCCCTGGCCACTACACCCGAAACCTGTCCGTCAGCGCTCTTCAGCAACTGGGTTACCCTGACGTAGTTAACCGCCATAGCCCCGTTTTCGATGGCTGTCTGCATCAGGTTTACCGCCAACCGGGCATCGTCAAACTGCCCGTCGTGGTAAACCACACCGCCCCGGAGTCTCTCCCGCATGATCCGAGGAATCGACCGTATCACCTTTTTACGGCTCATAGGAAGCGAACGCCCCAAGCCCATGCGGCCCGACAACAGGTCATACACCGTCAGACCGATGGTATAAAACGGCTTTTCCCACCATTTATAGTTGCCGATAATAAAACGTTGATTTTTAACCAGATGAGGCGCATTTCTGCGCAGATATCCCCTTTCCCGGAGTGCCTCCCAGACCAATGTTACATCACCCGACTGAAGATAGCGGACCCCTCCGTGAACCAGTTTCGTGCTTCGGGCCGAGGTGCCCTTGGCAAAATCGGACTGCTCCAGCAACAGGGTGCTGAAGCCACGGCTTGCCGCATCCACGGCAATTCCCAAACCGGTAGCTCCCCCTCCGATGATGATAAAATCCCACTTTTGCCTCTGGTCTTTCAATTCCTTTAGAAATTCTTCCCTTTTCATTCGTTTGTATTTGATTGTTTTAACTTTGTCCCTGATCAGAAGGTCAGAACATCGTTTCAGGGGATAAAAATAAAGAAGATTTTTAGAATTCAAAACAAAATGAAAGACAAAAAAAATAAATCGCAACATAATTACCTGAAGAAATCATCCTCCGGTCTGTTGTGGGTCCAACTTTTGTTTTTATCTTTGAGAGGACATCCACCAACTTGATTAAAGGATTATTATGAGAAACATAGCTCAGCGGCACAAAATCATTGTGGAAGACCTGGAGAGGGAAGGGTATGTGAAGGTCCGTGATCTCAGCATTAGGCTGGGGGTATCGGAAGTGACCATTCGAAAGGATTTGAAACAACTCGAAAAAAGACGGATGCTGATCCGTTCCCATGGCAGTGCGAGCCAGATCAGCAGCCTGACCATAGACCGCCATATTGATGAGAAGGAAAAGATCCAGGTACAGGAAAAACTGAGGATTGCCGAGGCTGCCAATAAACTTCTGGAAAAGAACGACAAGATCATCATTGCTTCGGGAACTACGGTTTTAGCTTTTGCACAGCAGATATCCATTACCGACCCCATTACGGTGATTACCCCTTCGGTTAAAGTATCACTGGTCCTCAGTTACCGGCCTAACATTGACATCATTCAGTTGGGCGGTTCCCTCCGGAAAAGTTCCGCTTCGGTGATCGGTCCCAATGCCGAGGATTTCCTGTCGGAAATGATGTGCAGCAAACTTTTCATCGGCATTGACGGGCTTGATCTCGAACAGGGACTTTCGACCAGCAACATAGCCGAAGCACACCTTAACCAGTACATGATTGAAGCAGCGCAGGAAGTAATCGTATTGACCGACTCCACAAAATTCGGAAGAAAAGGTTTCGGAAAAATTTGCCAGCTCACTAAGGTGCATCACATCATCACCGACCGGAATGCCCCGGTTCACATGGTTCAGTATATCCGGGAAGCAGGCATTAAGGTAACCCTGGTGTAAGGCTGATGGGCAATTAACAATGAACAATTAACAATGAGCAATTTTCTTAGGAGCGAGTGCAGAGCCAAGAGTTGAAAGCGCTCTCCAACGACGTGGAAAATATCCAAACTAAAATTTCTGGGTACAACAAAGGGCGCAAATCACATAAACATTTGATTTACACCCCCTTAGGCGGAGAGTGAGGGATTCGAACCCCCGGAACCGCTAAGCAGTTCAACAGATTTCGAGTCTGCCCCGATCGACCACTCCGGCAACTCTCCAATGCGCCACAAATGTATAATTTTTTCGTAAATTGCGATCCTTATTTCACCCTCCATGGAAAAATCCACCTCATCACCCGGAAAAGAGAAGCAAAACCAGGCGTTCAATATCCTGACCGTCTCTTTAGCGGTTCTCATCCTCCTGTCAGCCTGCTCCACCCCGCGCTACATCCAGGACCCAAAGAGCGCTGAACTCCAGCAGCAAATCAAAAATAAAAGGACAGGACATATCTTCG
>CAZLDP010000127.1:0-7174 GCA_964558145.1 uncultured Prolixibacteraceae bacterium
ACAACTAAACTTAGTAACCAATCCCGGTTGTCGAAAAAAGGGGAGTATCATAATGAAATACCTAATTCAACACGATAAAAACCATAATACAACATTTTGATAGGGCATAAAGTCCCATTACGTCTTAGTACACTTCAAATCTGTCGCAATTTAAGATAATTTTGAATGCTAACAATGAAATTGGGGAAAGAAAGTTATGAAAATAGACTCTATTATTCTAAGTGTCAATTTATCAGTAATTTTAAATTCTCTATTTTTCAAAATATTTTAACAATGTAAAGTATAGTTCCAAAAATTTATTTGACCCCGCGAGTTTTATAATTTTTGTAAGATTACAAATCACGTCATACTCGTTGATAATAACCTCCCATATTTAATTTGCCGCCGACACATCAAAAGCAGATTTTTTTATCAAGATCGGTTTGAATTATGGAGTAGAAACATTATTTTTGTGGTACATAATTATTCCCCGATATGAAATTTGTAGATAGAACAGAAGAACAAGAGCGACTCTTGGCAGCCATAAACAGTCAATCGCCATCCTTTGTGGTGGTGTATGGGAGACGACGCATCGGGAAATCAACGTTAATCAAAAAAGTGCTTTCCTCTGCTGACGTATATTTTATGGCAGATCAAACAGAACGGGCACACCAAATTGAATTGTTGGCGAAAGGAATAGGCATGCGATTTGAAGGCTTTGACCGAGTTATATACCCGGATTGGGAAGCGTTGTTCGAAGGATTAAACCATCGGGCAACAAATCGATTTACATTATGCTTGGACGAGTTTCCCTATTTAGCAAAAAGTTCATCTGAACTTCCCTCTCTGCTTCAAAAAATAATTGATGCAAAAACGCTCCAATACAATATCATTATTTGTGGCTCATCGCAACAATTAATGGAGGGATTAGCGCTTGACAGCACATCGCCTCTTTATGGACGCGCCAATCAGGTTTTAAAAATCTTACCCATTGGTATCAAATATCTTCAAGAACTGCTGGGAGCCACACCTGCCGAAACTGTTGAAGAGTATTCCGTGTGGGGCGGTGTGCCAAGATATTGGGAAATCCGTTTACAAAGCGCTTCGTTGGAGGAATCAATAACATGTAATCTACTCCATGCGCAAGGCACTTTATTCGAAGAGCCTTACCGATTATTTATCGACGATATGCGCGATATTGTACAGGCATCTACCCTGCTTTCGCTTATCGGAAACGGCGCAAACCGAATTTCAGAAATTGCGGCAAGGGCAAACAAACCCGCTACAAGCCTATCCGGTCCGTTAGACAGACTGATAACATTGGGCTATATCGTGCGCGAAATCCCTTACGGAGACAATCCCAAGAACAGTAAAAAAGGGCTCTACAAAATAGCCGACCCATTTATGGATTTTTATTTCCGATTTGTTGTTCCCAACCGTTCTCTCATTGAATTGGGACGTACCGATTCTGTGATGGAAGAGATTTCGGCACGTTTTAACAGCTTTGTTTCTTGGCATTGGGAGAATCTTTGCCGCGAAGCAATCAGCGGACAACAATTCAAAGGGAAACGCTACGGATTGGCATCAAGATGGTGGGGCAACATTTCGCGCGATGAACAGATGGAATTTGACGTAGTGGCAGAATCGACCGATGGCAAAAGTCTGCTCGTGGGTGAATGCAAGTGGTCGGATCAAGAGAATACGGAATACCTGTTAGAAACTCTCGAAGAAAAAGCCGAAAAATTATCTTTTGCCAAGAACAAAGAAGTTATTCCTGTACTTTTCCTGAAAAGCAACCAAAAATCGGGTGAGAATATTTTCACACCCGATCAGATTTTTGAGTTGTTGGAATGATGCGAATTTATTTCAGTTAGATCTTTTGTCGCGATTTTCTATCCCTGAAAAGCCGGATAGGAGTTTTCTTCCAGCAGCCGGTATATTGAAATATATGCAAGATGATATAGATGAAAAGATGGTAAAAAATTTGACTTTGCCGGGATAAAAATAAATTTCGGGGCGGATCAGGTAGGGAAGAACAGGTTCCTGCCTATACGAAACGGTAGCCAATTCCCGATTCGGTGATGATCAGCAAAGGTTTTGAAGGGTTATCGGAAAGTAAAGTGCTATATTTGCGGTTTTTTGTGTTAAAAAACGGATTGAGCAAATCTTAACTTTCGATCGTCGTGCTTTCGAATATCGTACGTAAAGATACCGGGGAGTTATACCAGACTCCCATCCTTCAACAGACTGCATTCTGGTCGGATGTTAAAAACCGCCTGGGAGTTACCTCGTTGGCCATTGATTTCAGGTCAGACCGGTCAGTTTTGTACCACTCAGGGGAATCGGGGCATGTCAACTCTGACTTGCTCATTTTTATCCGGCAGTTGGGGCAGGGCGATTCCCTGGCTTATGTGCCCTACGGACCTGAATTGGAGCCCGAAGAAGAGGTGCAGGGGCTTTTTCTGGAAGAATTGTCGGAGAGTCTTCGTTCGTTTCTTCCGGTAAATTGTATCGCGATCCGGTATGATCTTTTTTGGGAATCCTATTGGGCACGGGAACGCGAATTTTATGACAGGAACGGGGAGTGGATGGGAGAACCCGAACGGGGATTCAGGGAGTTGCGCTTCAATTTCAACACCATCAGACGTAATTTCCGGAAATCGCATTTTAATATCCTGCCTTCCAATACCATCCTGCTTGATTTGCAACCCGGACAGGATATCCTTCTTGCCCGGATGAAACCCAAAACTCGGTATAACATCGGATTGGCTTACCGGAAAGGAGTGACCGTCAGGTCGGCGGGATTAGAGAGCATCGAAACATGGTACCAGCTTTACAGGGAGACAGCAGCCAGGAACAGGCTGACGTTGAACGACATGAAATATTTTGAGGCTGTACTCACTGCCCGCGCGGAAAGCACCAATTCACCTGCTGAAGTTCACCTGCTCATTGCTGAAGAAGGGAACAGGCCCCTGGCAGCGCTCTTCCTAATCATCTCGGGGATGCGGGGATGTTATCTATATGGCGCTTCTTCCGATGTGGGCCGGAACAAGATGGCCACCTATGCTCTGCAATGGGAAGCTATCAGAATGGCCAAGGAACGGGGTTGCTTGGGTTACGATATGTTTGGGGTAGCGCCCAATTCCGATCCTTCCCACCCGCTGTACGGATTGTACAAATTTAAAACAGGTTTCGGAGGAGATATGCACCACAGTCTGGGTTGTTGGGACTATCCCCTCGATGAGGAGAAATACCACCGTTTTCTTCATACGGAATTGACCAGCCGGGGGTATCATATCAATTGACCGCTCCAATCCCTATTTATTAGCGGTTCGAGCTTTGTTCAGTTCAAAATATATTTTTACATCATTGTTATTTAGTCTTTGTCTCAGCCAATTGTTTATCTTCATTTTGTCGGCTTCTTGTACATTTGATTTAATTGATAAAATTAAAACAGGTGTTATCTTCGGCAAATCAAGCGTATCATGAAAACTTAACGACTCAGAATATATACATCCATTTATTTGTGAAAATAAAGTTTTTATCTCATTTAAGATTGTCAATCCAAACTTTTGTTGAGCCAGGATGCTGTCTATTTCTAAATTCTTTTTACTTAAGGAAGTGTTAAGATTGATTACTTGCTCCTTAAGTTTAATCAATTCAATATTACTCTCATCCATATTGCTGAAAGCTAATCCTTGTTCAATTAGAATGGAAGCATTGTCAAGATTAAAGTCTTTTGATTTTTTAATGATTTCATTTTTCTGAATATCTGAAAGTACAGAACCTCCATAAATTAAAGTAATCATTTTTAACTTGGCATCAATATCATATTTTAATAGGTAGTTTCCTTCAAAAAGTGAAACATTTGAAACATATAATTCAGCTTTCTGTGAAAATTTTTCTTGCTGTACAAGTTGATACCCAAAAAATATACTTGGTAAAAGAACAATTGTGATTACCAATGTGATAGTTTTATTAATTCTTTTCTTTTGGCTTTCGTCTATTACAGTCCTAATGGGGAATTTTAATATTTGAGAAATCCAAACAGAGGCAATAGCAATGAATATGCTGTTAATAGTAAACAAGTAAAAAGCTCCAAAGAAAAAATTAAATTGCCCTGTCGCGAGTCCGTAACCTGCTGTACACAAAGGAGGCATAAGAGCTGTTGCAATTGCAACTCCAGGTATTACATTCCCTTTCTGTTTGCTGCTAATTGCAACTATGCCGGCTAAACCTCCAAATAATGCAATCAAAACATCATAAATCGTTGGACTGGTTCTGGCTAACAGTTCAGAATGAGCAGTTGAAACAGGACTTAATGCAAAGTAAGTAGTTGACGCAACAAGGCTTGCAAAAATTGCGAATGAAAAATTTTTTATAGATTTTCTGAATAGTTCAAAGTCGTAGGTTGCAATACTATATCCCATACCATTTATGGGTCCCATTAGGGGTGATATAAGCATAGCACCAATTATTACAGCCGTTGAATTCATATTTAGACCCACCGAAGCCACAATAATTGCAAAAATCAAAATCCAAAGATTTGTACCTTTGAAAATAATCCCTTTTTTGATTTCATCATATACCGAATCTTGATTTTCAAGCTCAGATTCTAAACTGAAAAAGTGTATTATACTTCTAATAATGCTTTTTGATTTCATATTATTTATTATACTATTGTAAAGTTATCGTATTCTGTCTTTTAGCATGGATGCTAACTTGTTGTAATCTCCTGAAAAAGTTCAAAAATACAAATTAACTTTCATTTGAAGCTAAACAGCATGTATGTATTTGTTCAGAGGGTGATAGCTTTTATGCACTGGGGTGACGCATAGGAGCATTAGCAAGCTCTAAGGTGGACTTGCATTGAAGGAAGTGGGAGTGCCAAATTTCGATTCTGACGAACAGATACGAAATATAAGGCTAATGGATGAGGATGGCCAAGCAAGCACACCTTTGCAATGTCTGTTGATTTCAAATTCGTTCATTATTAGTAGATGCCGCAAGCATTGGTGAAAAGAAAAAGCTTTTACCAGGGGGCTTGAACGTACCCATATACGTAAGGGGAAAGATCATTGAAGCAATAAACTAAAAATAGGTTCGGATGCACCATCCGAACCTATTTTTACTGACAAATTTAAAAAACTCTAATCGTCATCATCATCTTCAAAGGCCTCGATAATATCATCCAGCCGATCCTCGATTTTATCGGCCAGATTTTTGTTGCCATCAGGGTCATCTTCGTGAATTTCGATGATGCCGTTTCCATTTTTATCCTGTGCTGAAGTGATGTCTATACCGCCTTGTGCAGGGTTGAAGAGAGCTTGCACGTTGAAGGAAACCATGACGATAACATTTTCCACATCTGAGAGGTCAAAAGGTTTTTTAAACTCAATCTCCATATCAAATTCTTCATCGGTAAAGAAAATGAAAGGTTTTCCTTTTATTTTGCCTTTTATGAGAACGGTTTTTTTGTACATATCCGAATTGCGGTTCTCACTTTTATCAAACTCAAACTCTATTTCGTCATATCCCGTTTCGGGCAGGTTTAAATCATTGATTAGGGTTATCACCCTGGCCCGTCCATCTTTTACAAGGTCAATTTCAAAGGGTCCTTTCAGCTTGATGTCTGAATAGGTAAGACTGTTGTTATCGTCATCATCATCAAAATCAAATTCAATTTCATTGACATTGATGGTAAACGATTCAATCACGACTTCGGAAAGGGCAGCGCTCTTAGTCTGCAACGAGTTATAAACTCCCTGAAATTTGAGGGCAGCATTGCCATTCTGAAAGTCATTATCCTCTTTATCGCATGAATACGAAAATGCCACTATCGATATTATTATTGTGGCTCTGAATAAATTAATCATTTTCATTTCTCTAAAAATATTAATTAATAATTATTTCCTGTCTCTACAATAAAGACGCAGACTTTCCAAAAGGTTGTAAAGGAGTTGTACTTTTTTTAAAATTATTTTTCATTAAAATGTAAACCAGTTACTTCGGGAGCATGGTTCGTATTAATGAAATCGGTAGGATAAAGCTATATTTAAGCTTGTGGACAGGTTTCTTGTATTCTTAAAATTGCCGGGGATTACATTATCTCCTTCAAATATATTGACCAAATTATAGTTTAACCTGATGCCCGGTTTAAAAACCATATTTTTTGTAATTGGAATATTGGCCTGATATCCGGCAAGCAGCCCGTAATCAAGGTCGCTGTAACGGTCGTTAACCTGAATTTTGGTTTCAGCTATTTGCTCTTCTGCCATGGTTAACCTTGCCACATATCCGCCCACAAGAATTTGTCCGGGAAATCGCATGTTTTCCCAGCAATAAAAGGTTTGGAGCTTCAGGTAACCAAGATTGATATTTTTTTCCACAAAACTTGCATTAAAATATTGCTGATAGTTCTGACCGGATTCCGATTTCAGGAAAAACTCCATTCCAATCTTGTACCGGTTTTTTAATTCAAGGGTGGATGCTATTCCTATGTCTTGCCTGAAGGTGGGTCGAACATTACCCAGTTTAGTTGGGTCTAAACTGTTCCGGGTTTCGTAATTCAGCAACCATGTGTTTTTGTAACCATATATTAATCCAACATCGACAATTTTTAAAAATGATTGGGAGGCTGACAAGTTCAAAGATTTGTCGGGTTCCGTTATAAAAGGGAATGCAGTTTCCTTTAAATTAGGCCGGACAAAACCGTCTCCTTTGGGTAAAAGATTATGCGAAAAGAAAGATAGATTCTTACTCCCTTCAAACGGTATCATTTTATGAAGTAAAATCATCTCTTCAGTACTTCTTAATTTTCTTCCTGTTGTTTCGCCGGTAGAGGAAGGTGTTGCTGTAGCCTGATTTACACCATTTTCACCGGAGGATACAGAAATATCTTCCGTCATTTGTGCTGGTTCTGTTAATCCTGGTTCATCCACATCTTCCTGTATGGCAGCAATGGTGGATGGTTTGTTTGAACTTGTTGTTTCCTCCTCTTCCGGTTCATTCGTTCTTTCTGAAATAACGGGTGGTTGATTTGCCTCTCTTAAAAAATGCCGCACCGGCAAAAAAACAAGTAATAAAATTGCTGCTGCCGCAACCAGTTTTTTCAGGTAATTCATGGGAATCAACCTGCCTTTCTGGGGTTTAATTTCATCAAGTTTGGCAGAAATATTATCCCAGGTTTATATGA
>CAZLDP010000128.1:0-7129 GCA_964558145.1 uncultured Prolixibacteraceae bacterium
CCATGCTCTTTTGCGGATTCAACAGCGGCACACCCGCCTTGTTCCTAAAGCTGGCAAACTCGCCGTTCTGGCCATTAAAAAGAGGGCTCGCCGTGTAAAGTGTCAGGCGAGAAAGCACAGCTCTCGCAGCATTCTTGGTTGCCTTACCTACGTCTGACTTGTCCATCACGAACTCGGGGAGCAGGTCGATTGAGGTGCGGAGCAACCCCTCCACATATTCGCTACATTCATCCCAGGTGTTGCGCTCCAGCATCAACTCTTTGATGGGCGTATCGAAGTCGACAGGATAATCGGGTACAATTGGTATAGGGCCATAGGCCAGCATCAATTCGAAATAGCAAAGCGCTTTGATGAAAGTGGCCTCACCTTTCCATTCCGATAACTGGACAGGCCCCACTTCCTTGCACTCATCGATTCGCATCAGAAAGGTGTTGGCCCTCCGGATACCCTCGTAGAAACGGTTAAACCGATCGTTGAAACCGTAAAAGTTCTCCGGGGTCAGCTCATTGTTCGACCAGACGGCATAGGAGTGGTAGTTCATGCGCTTGTAGCCCGACACCACCTCATCGGAGATGGGTGCCCAGGGCATGGTGATGTTGTTCCTGCTGGGATTGCCCCGGTAGGAGCCATTGTCAACCACGTAGCCGTAAACGTTGTAAAGATAGCGCTGGGCGTACTCCTGTTTGGCAAAAACAGAGTCCAGCGTGAAGAGATCGGTGATATAAGGGTCAATATCGAGGAACGTACACGAAGTGTTGAATGTGGATCCCAGTGTCAGGGTGATACTCGCCAACAATATCAAGATTCGATTCAGGATTTTCTTTGGTATCATAATGATGATTTTTTATCCGTTCTTTAAAATGCTATTTGCAAAGCGACGGTATATGACCGGGTGAGGGGGTAGACCGCCCCATTGCTACTGGCCTGCTCAGGATCCCAGAATTTCACCTTGTCCCAGACATGCAGATTGTCACCGATCAGCGAGAATCGCAGATTGTTCATCGACATTTTTTCAGTCAATCTCTTAGGGATGGTGTAGCCTACTTCAAGGGTCTTCAGCCGGAGGTAACTGGCATCTGCCAACCAAAAGGTGGAGGGGCGGTTGTTGTTGGTATTGTTCCCGTAGGTCAACCGGGGAAAGCGCGCGTTGGGGTTCTCCGTAGCGGGATCGCCCGAGTAGGAAGCCGGTGTCCACCGGTTCTTCGGGTTGTTCACGATCGACAGCACATTTCCGAGCCGCTCACCTGCAAAGGGATAGAAACCTGTCCCGCCAAAGAAGAAGTCCGATTTGCCGGCACCCCGGAAGAAGATATTGAAGTCCAAGCCCTTCCACTTGACTGACCCCGCGAAACCATACTGTACCTTGGGTATCCGGGCATTGCCGATCGGAACGATGTCATCGCTGTTGATGATGCCATCACCATTCACATCCTGGTACTTGATGTCACCTGGCAATACAGTGCCAAACTGCTTCGGGCTGTTCTTCACATCCTCCTCATCGCGGAAAAGACCTAAAGCTATCAGCCCCCGGGTGATGCCATAGGAGTTACCCTTCTGTGCCAGGTAAGGGTAACGCGGAATCACCTCGTCGTAATCGATGATCTTATCGCGGGTAATGGTAAAGTTTCCACGCGCTTCGAGGGTGAAATCGCCCAACTGCTTGGTGAAAGAGGCGGTACCATCGGCACCCCAACTCTTCATCCGCCCGACGTTCCCCCAGACGGTCGAGCCGATGCCCAGGGTACCCGGCAAGGTGCTACGTGCCATGAAGATGTTGTCTCGCTTGTCGATGAAAGCATCGACAGTAACGTTAAAGGCGTTGTCGAGGAAAGTGAGGTCAACCCCCCAGTTGTGTTTCTTGGCGCTCTCCCACACCAGCCCGGTGGATCCCAGCTCAGAGTCGGTGACACCATAGTAGTAGCCGGGCACATCCCCGAAGTAATAACCGTTCGCGCTCATGTCGACTCGTGTGAGGTAAGGAAAGCGTACCTCTGAACCGTTTCGCTCAATCTTATCGTTGCCCACCAGTCCGAATGAGTAACGGAACTTCAGGGTGTTTATCACCGGGAAAAGCTCCTCCATGAACTTGTAGTTTGACACGACATATCCCAGGGCCACTGAGGGGAAAAACCCAAACCGTTGTCCCTTGGGAAAATTCTCCGATCCGTTGTAACCGAAGTTGGTCTCAACAAAATAAATGTCGTCCAACGAGTAAGTTAAACGGCCTGCCATCCCCTGGCTACGGCGGGGTATGGACGAGAGTTCATTGTAGACATCCGTTCGTTGGTAATCCTTCTGTTGATAGAGTAACAGGGCTCCTATCCGGTGCCGTTCGTTGATGATTTTATCGTAGTTGATCTTCCCTTCCAGGTAAATGGTACGTCTGCCGTAAGAGGAGCTGCCATAACTCATGGGAGAGGCAACCACAGTCTTGGTGGTGAGCAGATCACCGGTCTGCCAGTTGCGGTCGACCGCCATGTATAGATCAGGCATCTTGTAGCGGCTCTGCGTATGGCTGTTGTCGTTGTCGAACGAGATGCTCCCGGTGGCTTTCAACCCATGCAGCAGCGCACTGAGATCCTGCTCAAGTGTGAGCAACGTCTCAATGGCATTGGTGCGGTCGGAGCGGTATCCGGTCTCGTTGAGCAACACGGTGGGCGAGGTGTTGTAACCTGCCCCGTAGGAAGGGAACAAGCCGTTGGAGTACATGACCGGTACAGTCATCGGAGTGATGTTGGATACTGCATCCCAGATCTGCTTGGTGTCACCCATGCCAGGGCGGTTTTGGTCCACCAGCTTGGCCGAGAGCAACAGGCTCACCTTGGTGCTGTTGGTCACATCCACGTCGATGTTGCTGCGAAACGAGTACTGGTTGCGTCGAACGTCGGAGTGATACTTCTCCATTCCCTCCTGCTTGTAGATGGCATCGTTGGTGCGGTAGAACAAGCTCATGTAATACCGGGCTAACTTGCCGCCACCGGAAATATTCACGTTACCCTGGAGCGAGTTGGTGCTATTCCGCAAGATTTCCTTCTGCCAGTTTACATCAGGGTAAAGATCGGGATCCATGCCATACTTGATGATGTCGAAAATCTCATTGGAATAGACAGGAAGTCCTCCCCTCACTACCCTGGCCTCATTGGCCAGCATGGCATAATCATGTGCGCTCAGGTAATCGGGGAGACGGGGTAACGTCTCCATGCTGCTCTTTATATTGGCATTGATGGTAATCTTGCCCTCGTCACCACGACGGGTGTTGATCAGGATGACCCCGTTAGCGCCGCGGGCACCGTAGATAGCCGTGGCGGTGGCATCTTTCAGCACCGAGAAGCTCTCGATATCCTCAGGTGCCAGATCGTTCAGGCCGGAAGCGCCGCGATCGATGCCGTCGATCAGCACCAGGGCACTGTTTCCACCGCCAAAGGTACTGATACCACGAATCCAGAACTCCGAAACATCGGAACCGGGTTCTCCGCTCGCCTGAATGCCAATAAGCCCGGCGATACGACCAGCAAGGTTGTTCGTGATGGAGCTGATACCGCCAACCTTCAGTTCATCGGGTTTGACGGTAGCAATGGAGCCGACCACGCTTACCTTTCGCTGCTTACCGTAACCGACCACACTCACTTCCTCCAGCATCTCTTCCGATTCCTGAAGTACCACGTTAAGTGTCTGGTTGGCATTCCGCCCAACATTAATTTCCTGATTTGTAAAGCCAATGTAGGAGAAAACCAGTACGCCGCCGGCTTTGACTGTAATTTCATATTTTCCGTCCATATTGGTTACGACCCCAATGGTGGGGTTAGCCTTCTCATATATGCTCACTCCTACGAGTGTTTCACCCTTGGTATCAGTAACGATACCTGTCACTTTCACATTTGTCTGGGCAAACGCGAGCGTGTAAAAACATGACAAAAAACAGATGAGGGGTGCGATAATTTTGAATCGTTTCATAATATCATCTAAAGTTGTTATTGGATGGAAATGCAACGCACGACACGATTGTAAGTGTCTGCGACGTAAATGAGGCCGTCATAGGTGGCTGTGATGTCATACGGCCTGTTGAAGAGCGCCTCTTCAGGTTTTCCGTCCCTGTATCCCGATACCGGGGATCCTGCCGGAGGACCGGCAAAGATGGTGCAGTTGAGAAGGGGATCCACCTTCCAGACACAATTAAACTTTTGGTCACAGATGTATACATTTCCCTCAAAGTCGGAACCCAATCCACACAGGGTGCCCAACTGAGCCTCCCGACCCGGCCCCTCCTTCGAAATGGAAGAAACCAGTCCCGTGCCGATAATCCACTCCATATCATCCCAGGTGATCCAGGGTGTAGTCCTACCCTCCGGCACACGCTTGGGATCGAAGCGCATGATACGACCCGATGCCTCCAGCGAGAGGTACATCATTCGGTCCACAGCGTTGAATGTCATGTGGGAATATTGTCCTGTGGGGATGTTCATCCCGATTAGTTCCACCTTGCGCGTTTCCTGGTGAACCCTGACAAAACGTTCACCCCGTTCGCTCATCATGTAGACATAGGTGTCGTCAGCCCCAAGTGCACAAGCGGTGTAGGATCCGAATATCCAGTTACCCTGGTCATCCTTCTGGTCGTAAAAGATCTCCGATTCAATGTAATTGCTTGCTTTGCTGAGGCTGTAGAACAGAATGGGACGGGCACCCGCGTTTCGCTCCATGACGTAATTGTGGGTAAACTGTTCGTTGAAAGTGGTACTCCAGGGCACGCTCATGTTGAGGACGGTGGTCATCTTGTTCTCCTTGGTGGAGATCAATCGCATACGTGCACCCGTCTGGTCGTCGGCCACTAACACATTCCCGATGTCATCGACCGCAATCTTGGCCGGGCGATAAAAGGTGGCATCGAGTGCCGGCCCATCGACCGGAGGATTGCCGGAGACATTCCACCGCCCGGCGACAGTGGTCACCACCGCCTTGATGTAATATTGAAACTGCGTATCGGCAAGTGTAGACTCCTTGCCATCAACCACTACCTTCACGGTAGAGTATTTGCCTGGCTGCTTGGGAACCAGGGCATAGATGGCATTGTCCTGTACCCGTAAGATCAACGCTTCTTTGTCGTTGAAAAAAAGCTTGACCTTCTCCTTGTCATTCCCGAAATTGCTTCCGCTCACGACAACTTTCGTACCGAGTCCCCCTTTCTTGGGCCCAATACCCTCCACAACTACGGCCTTGTTAGGGTCATAGGGCTTGTCAAACGGATTCGATTCCCCTTCACTGCCGCTCTCACACGCCACAAGCAGTGAAAGGAAAATCACGCATAAGAATTTTGTTTTCATCATGAATCGATAGTTTGTTTAAAGTCGGTATATGTTTTTCAATATTGCAAAAAAATTATCGGGCTTATCAGGTATTTCCAGGTATAAGTTAGTTTTGATTTATTTCGCAATAATTGATAGCAATAATTGATATGTAAAGATTTTTCGCTAAAATAAATTAATTATTTTTATTGACAAATTTATTTTAACTATGCAGACCTCTTTCAGGATGTGGTTCCTTATTATCCGGTACTCAAGGCGATCTTTGTGAATCATCCTCAGGTGCTCATTAATTACTTGATTGAGGCGGGTTACGAAAGGATAAGTGAAAATTCCTAATTTCACACATATTATTTCAACCATGTCAAAGATTTTTACTCTCACCCTGAATCCTGCGGTGGATCACAATATCATTGTGGACAATTTCAAGACCGGCAAGGTGATCCGGGCAATCCATTCGACGGTCACAGCAGCCGGAAAAGGTATCAATGTGGCACGAACCTTGACCTGCCTCGGGCAAAACGCCACGGCATTCTGTTTGGTTGGCAAACAGGAGGCCCATCACTACAAATCGTTGAGATCGACCCGGTTCAAACTGCACATGGTTCTGGCTGATGGCACGACCCGTTCGAATATCACCATTTCAGATGCACAGGGCAAATTAGCCGCCCATTTGCAAACTCAAGGTTTCAGCGTAGGTGAAGAACAGCTTCAGCAGATTACCCGTGATCTGGAAAACCAGGCCGGGGAAGGCGATGTCCTGGTCATTTCGGGAAGTACCCCTGAAGGAGTTCCCGCCGGATATTATGAGCAACTGATCAGGAATTGCAGGGAGAAGGGATGCAGCATCATCTTTGATTCAAGTGGAACTTATTTCAAGAATGGGTTGAAAGGGCTTCCTGACGTGATCAAACCTAATATTGAAGAGCTGAAAGAGCTGTCGGGAAGTGATATTCGGACCGTTTCAGACATCATACGGGAAGCTAAGGCTTTAAATGACAAGGGAATTCGAATGGTTTTCATTTCCAGGGGAAAAAAGGGGGTGTTATTGTCTGTTAAGGAGCAGCCGGGATACTGGACAGCCAATGTGAACCTTGGAAGAGGCCATCGGGAGGGTAATGAGATTGGTTGTGGGGATGCCATGATTGGAGGAATCGCCCTATCCCTTCGGCATCGCTATGAAACAGAGGATCTTTTGCGTATGGCAGTAGCTTGCGGAACAGCCAATCTCCTCAGCAAAGGGCCCGGTGTGGTCGCACCGGATGATGTGCAAAATTTATTCAGGCTGGCTGTCGTGAAATATCACAGGAAGTTCTCCGCCATGTGAGCACGGGATATCCTACTTTATACTAATTCTAAATAAAGTGCGGCGAAGCACGATGATTTTCTTCAGATCACCTGGCTCCGCCGCTTTCTGGTTTTACACGAAGGCTCTATTTTCGTGGCCGCGGAATATAACCGGCGTTCCAGGTAATGGCAAAGAACACCACGGCCATGGCTCCTATTCCTATAAAGGTGGCAAAAGCAGCATCCCAACCACTGTGCGTAACAATATAACCGATTCCCCATCCGGAAAGGACTGTACTTAAATAACCGAACAGTCCGGTCAGGCCGATGGCGGTTGCCGCGGCTTTTTTCGTGACAATATTGGCGACAATGATTCCGACGAGCGCCTGTGGACCATAGATGAAGAATCCGGTAATACAGAGCATAATCCCGTAGAACAGGGTGGATTCATTGGGCATCTACCAGAAAAGAAGCACCGACAGCGTGCAGATAAACATATAAATCACGGCAGTACGACAGCCGCGGCCTTTGAAAATATAAGCCAT
>CAZLDP010000129.1:0-7105 GCA_964558145.1 uncultured Prolixibacteraceae bacterium
GGGTAGAAGGTCCGATTCCCATCTCATTCCCTGCCTGAAAAGTAGTACCCAGATCTTCACTTCCCAGACCAAAATTTTCGATGGCCAATGAGGGGGTATATTTCCTCCGCGACCTTACCGGATTGGTTTTGGTAAAAAGATGACCTCTCTGACGATATCCGTGAATAAGTTGCAACACGGAAAATTCCTTGTGGACATGTTGGTTCTCTTGCGGATGGGCATGACCGGAGAAATGACGGATGGCCAGATCGAATCCACTGAAAAAATGGTGCCAACTGGGATCCACTGAACCGGGATCTTCAAGATAAGCCTTGTACAATGCTTCTACGGCGCCAATTTCCATATTTCCGACCGGAAGGGTCATTTTCATAATAATTGGTATTAACTACAATGATCTGTTAATAAACAACCACACGAACCACTTGTTTAATTCCGGAGGAAACTTTTTCTGGAGATGGTTCATTTCCACAAAAGAAACGACGGACTGTCACTTATCAGGGTGCAGTATTCGTGCCGAATGGGAAAAACCTGCTAAAAAAGCCTTTATGTTGGCTTCAACCACATCCTCTCCTTTCCTGTTAAAGATAAAAGCGATAGCCCTGGTTATCTCTACTTCCGTAAATTGAATAAACGGGGTAGCAGCTCCCAGCATGACCATATTGGAGCCCCTGGGATTACCCAGTTCTCTGGCGATGGTGTCGGCATCAAGAATCACAGAATGGGGAAGTTTGCCGATCTCCTCCTCAATTTTAGCATAAGGCGGATAATCGGGTATGTTGTCAAACCGGGTGGAATTGGTTACCAACCACCCCGTTGAGGAGAGATAGGGAAGATAACGGAGCGATTCCATAGGCTCCACCGAAAGAATCACATCGGCCGCCCCGAGAGGGATCAGATCGGATGCCACCGGAACGTCAGATATCCGGAGATGGGACTGAACAGCGCCACCCCGTTGGCTCATTCCGTGGGTTTCGGCCTGTTTGAGGTACAATCCCTTTTCGACGGCTGCAGCCCCGATGATGGCGGCAATGGAAAGAATCCCTTGTCCGCCTACGCCTGCAAGTATAATGTCAGTTTTCATAAATTGGTCCTGTACTTTTTTCTCCTGTTAATAAAAATATTCAGGCAATTGAACTGCCTGGGTTGAATCACACACGGCGTGGATCAACCGGCAGTAACTCTTTTTTCCCTTTTATTCCGGGCAATCTTCTGGAGGCAGGGTCTGCGGGCAATGATTACAGACACCCCGTCAAACTCCATTTCTTCCTTGATGATTCTCACCATTTCTTCGTGATTTTTTTTAAGGGGAACAACGATCCGGATGTGATCAGGAAGAACACCCACGCCTGCACAGATATCCTCGATTTTTCCTTTAGCCGACGAATCCTGGCCACCGGTCATGGCAATCGCTTCATTGTCTAAGACAATCACATTCACATTGGTGTTTTCCAGCACACAATCTAGCAGACCTGTCATTCCGGAATGGGTGAAGGTAGAGTCACCGATCACAGCAAATACCGGCCGGAGGCCTGAGTCGGAAGCTCCTTTGGCCATGGTTATGGAAGCTCCCATATCGACACAGGTGTCAATGGAATTGTACGGTTGCAGGGCTCCCAGGGTATAACAGCCAATATCGGAAAAAACACGGCCGTAACCCAGGTGTTCAATGGCTGCATTCAAGGCGTAGTAGACATCCTGATGTCCGCAACCCTGGCAAAGCGCAGGTGGTCTGCCAGCAACCACCGGAGGAACAGCCAGACCGCCCTCTAATTCTTTTCCCAGGGCACGACCCACATGATCGGGATTCAGTTCACCCGCGCGGGGCAACTTGCCGTTCAGTCTACCGGAAATTTTGACACCCTTTCCGAAAACATCGGAAAGCAACTCCTCCACAAGGGGATAACCTTCTTCTAACACCAAAATCTCTTCACATAATTGCCCCAGTTTTCGCACCAGTCCTACCGGAAGGGGGTACTGCGATACCTTCAGTACCGAATAGGGACAATCCGTTTCCCAGTAATTCTCCATCAGGTAATTATAACTTATCCCGCAGCAAATGATTCCCAAACTATGATCAGCGCCCAGTTTGAGAAAGTTCCAGTCAGAAGTTTCGGATAATCCGACCATCTCCTCCTGCTTCAACAGCAGGTTGTTGTAATATTTCCGGGCAAAGGCAGGTAAAAGCAGGAATTGTTTCGGATTCAGAGGCAATTGAAGCTGGTTTTCAGGTTGCGGGTCGCGGGTTGCAACCCCTGAGCGGGAATGGGCCAAACGGGTAGTAATCCTGACCATCACCGGAAGCCTGAGCTGCTCAGAGAGTTTAAACCCTTGATAAGTCATGTCGTATGCCTCTTGCTGATTCGAAGGCTCCAGAATGGGGATCATGCCGAACTTACCATAAAAACGCGAATCCTGCTCATTCTGGGAAGAGTGCATCGACGGGTCGTCGGCTACAGCCAGCAGCAGTCCCCCGTTCACACCGGTAACGCAACTATTCAAGAACGGATCAGCGGCCACATTCAACCCTACATGTTTCATACAAACCAGTGAGCGTTTGCCCGTATACGACATTCCCAATGCAGCTTCCAAAGCGGTCTTTTCATTAACTGACCAGGCGCTGTGAATTTTGCCGTCACGAGCTCCAGGAGACTGCTGAATGTATTCAGTGATTTCGGTGCTTGGCGTACCCGGATAGGCATACACTCCAGAAATACCACCATCTAATGCTCCCTGTGCAATAGCTTCCACTCCCAGTAAAAGGTTCTTGTGCATCTATTCTGATTTTGAAATTTTAATTTAAAGCAGTCAAATATAGGTTGAAGTGGTTGAAGAAACAACTGCTTCCGTCAGGTTTTTCAGAACCCCTGCACAAGAAACTGGCAGCAAATTAGCAAGGCAACCGGGATTAACCCCGAAAACAGTGATTTTATTCATTCCGGAAGGCATGGTAGGTTCCGCCAGTTTGCTGTTGCTCCTTCCGATCTTGTTGTTGTTGCTTCCAGCGGTCGGCCAACAGCCTGAGCCTGCTGTCAGCATGTGAAAAAAACATCTGGTACGAGAGGCAAAAACGGGGATTCCGCTGGTCTTCAGGATCTTTAATTCGGTCTTTGGTACATCCCCCCTGACATTTTAAAAGCCACGGGCAACGACGGCATTTACCCGGAAGCACGGCTTTCGCCGCACCAAAAGTATCCTGCTGTTTCGAATTCAACATCTGGGTTAACCTCCCGGTCATCACATTTCCCAGTTTCCATTTGGGTTCCACAAAAAAGTCGCAGCTATAAACATTTCCGTTGTGCTCAATGACCACATAAGGGCCGCACTCTTTCATCATCGTGCATTCGGGGACTTCCATCCCTACGTAAGCATGGAAAACCGATTCAAAATGACGCACTGAGGTAGTGGGCTCCCCATTCCTGAAATCCTGAATCCAGAGGTCAAAAATTCTGCATAAAAACTCCCCGTAAGCCTTGGCGGTCACTGAAAAAGAGGCAGCACGCGTCGGATCAGCCGGATCGGTCTCCACCACCGGAATGAATTGCATCCAGCCAAGTCCCACCTCCTTAAAATAATGATACAATTCGTCGGGATAATGGACCGAATAATCGGTCAGACAACATAAAACATTGACAGCAACCTGGTTATCGAGCAACATTCGGGCATTGCTTTCCACTCGCTGATGGGTGAATGCACCTCCCTTATCAAGGCGGTAGTGGTTATGAATGTGAGCTGGACCATCCAACGATATTCCGACCAGCCAGTCGTATCGCTTAAGAAACCGGGCCCACTTTTCATCCAAAAGCATTCCATTGGTCTGCAAGCCATTACCAACCATCTGATTCCGGCCATACTTCTTTTCCAGCTCAATTACCCTCTCAAAAAAGGGTAACCCCATCAGGGTGGGTTCACCGCCCTGCCAAGCCAGACTCACCGATGCACCTCCCTGCTGCATCACCTGTCTGATCACCTCCTCCTGTACCTCGGGAGACATCCTGTGTACGGGTGCAGTTGTAAACAATGCCGATTTCTTCAGATAAAAACAGTAGGTACAGTTGAGGTTACAGTCAGGCCCCGATGGCTTGATCAAAACCGATGTGAGCGCCTTTATTCTCTTTGCCATATGAACCTTGAAAATTTCTTGTCAACAAACATATCTATTTTCATTTGTAAAAACTCAGCTCACCCTGTGAACCCCGATCATTTTTGTTGATAAAAAAAACTCAGGCAAGCATGTACCCGACACAGGAATATCCAAATTTGCAATTCAGTGCGGGAAGTAAAGGACAGAAGTACCGGAACCTGCACCTTTTATGATACAAGTACCCTGGTTTTGAAAAGGCAGACGCCTCATATTAATTACAAAAATAAAGGCAGGCGGTTGAAAAGATCCGCCAGGATAATTCTGAAGGGGATCGTTTTCTTCGTCGTCGCGTTCTTTCTGTTTCTCTTCGTTAAATCCCTTTTACCTGAGAAATCCAAAAGCGGAACCGGGAAAACGGGCATTGAAAATTTCCGGGATCTGAATGAGGTACACCTGCGTTATGCCCGGAAAAAAGGGATTTCACCCTTCAAATCGTCCAAAGAGTTGCATCAAAGGTCAGTTAATCTTTTAAAAAATGGGGATCTGGTTAAACTGAATTCTTCAGATTATTACGTAATTGACCGTCTTACGCATTCCCATCCCTATCTTGTTCCGGAAGCGGCTGACTTACTGGAAGAAATCGGCAGAAGATTCCAGGCAAAACTGACGCAGCATGGCAAGGATAAACTCTATTTCAAGGTCACTTCTCTTCTGCGAACTGGCGAAAGCCAGCAAAAACTGAGTCGTTCCAACGGCAATGCATCCCCCAATTCTGCCCATCTGTATGCCACCACTTTCGATATTACTTATAAGGCATTGGTCAGAAAAAACCTGTTCGGACGGAAAAAGGAGGTGAGCGATCAGGTCGCCCTCCATTTTCTTTCAGAGACCCTCGGTGAACTGCGGAAGGAGAAGAAACTGGTAATAGTGACCGAAAAAAAAGAGGCCTGCTTTCACATTACCGTCCGATAAACCTTCCCAAATAATCATCCGGGAGTGGACCGCCTTTCTTCGAAAACTCTATTTTTGTAAATCGGGCAGGCGGCCTGGTATCAATTCCTACATGAACAATATTTTAATCCGAATGATGTTTATAAGGCAGATTAGTTGAATGATATTGAAGAATATTACAATCACAGCAGTTTTAGCGCTCCTTATGGTGTGGATGACCCTTTCGGCAGGGGCACAAAGCAACAATGCCACCCTGACCGGCCGGGTCATCGGGGAGAATGGCAAACCTCTGGAACTGGTGAATGTATCATTGCGCGACTATCCCATCGGCACCACCACCAACCGTAAGGGGGAATACCTGCTACGTATTCCTGCCCCGACAGAAATCCCCGTAGTTTTTCCCCTGGTTGGTTTCACTCCGATAAAAAAAACTTTAAATGCGGGAATGGAGGAGAGAATCAGCTTTACGGTTTCAATGATTCCGTTAAATCAGGAACTTGGCGAGGTCAAAGTCACAGAAAACCGGAGAGGAAGCGCGAATATTGAAAGGATTGATGCCCGGATGGTCAACGAGCTTCCCTCAGCCGGAAGTGGAGAAGTGGAAGCCCTTATCAAAACGCTTCCCGGGGTATCCTCCAACAATGAATTGAGTTCGCAGTATTCGGTCAGGGGGGGAAATTTCGATGAAAACCTGGTTTACGTCAACGATATCGAGATTTACCGGCCTACACTTGTCAGGGCGGGACAGCAGGAAGGTCTGAGTTTTATCAACAGTGACCTGGTATCTTCCATTGAATTTTCGGCCGGCGGGTTCAGCGCCAAATATGGCGACAAAATGTCGAGCGTACTGGATATAAAGTACCGTAAACCAGTCGACTTCAGGGGATCTGCCTCGGTCAGCCTTCTGGGGGCATCCGCCCACGTGGAAGATGCTTCACTGAACGGCCGATTATCCCATATCACAGGCATCAGGTACAAATCGAACCGTTATTTACTGAACAGCCTTGATGAGCAGGGGGATTATAATCCCCGCTTTGTGGATTTCCAGACTTATCTTACCTTCAGGACAACAGACCAGTTCGACCTTTCATTTTTAGGGAATATCGCAAGCAACGAATACCGTTTTATTCCCCGTACCCGCGAAACCTCCTTTGGAACATGGGAAACTCCGCTGAACACGAAAATCTATTTTCAGGGGAGCGAAAGAGATGAATATGTTACTTACCTGGGCGCCCTGACTGCCAACTTTCATCCGGGGAACAATTTAAATTTGAAATTAATCGCTTCGGCTTATTCAGCTTCTGAAGCAGAAACTTATGATATTCTGGGTGACTATTATCTGAACGAGTTGGAACGGAACATGTCGTCGGAGGAGTATGGCGATAGTGTGTTAAACCTGGGAGTCGGAACATTTATCAACCATGCCAGGAACTACCTGGATGCACAGGTTGCCTCCATTTCCCACCGGGGAGCATGGAATTCCGAAAACCACCTTGTAAACTGGGGATTACAATATCAGCTTGAAATCATCGACAATAAAATTAACGAGTGGATATACCGCGACTCAACAGGTTATTCGCTGCCCTATTCCGACCAGCAGGTACTGTTGTATTATACCCTGAACAGCAAATCAGATCTGAACACACGCCGGTTTTCAGGCTTTGTGCAGGATACCTGGAAAGTTTTGGGGTCTGAAGGGGAACTCTATCTGACGGGAGGGGTCAGGGCACACTACTGGAATTTCAGCAAAGAATTATTTCTGAGTCCCAGATTCTCCCTGGCATATTTCCCCGATTGGGAAAAGAGTGTCTCCTTTCGCCTTTCGGCAGGTATGTATCATCAGCCTGCCTTTTTCAAAGAGCTGATCAGCAGGACGGGAGAGATCAATTTTAATAACAAAGCGCAGCGTTCATTTCAAGTGGTCGCAGGAGGGGATTTGATCTTTACGGCATGGAATCGTCCCTTCCGGTTCACTTCCGAGGCCTATTACAAAAATATGAGCAAACTGGTGCCTTATCAAATCGACAATGTAAGAATCCGTTACATTTCTGACCAACAGTCGAAGGGTTATGC
>CAZLDP010000130.1:0-7079 GCA_964558145.1 uncultured Prolixibacteraceae bacterium
GTGGTCGGTATATCTCCTTAAAGGTATGTCATAGGTAATGAGATGAACATTTTCCAAACCTTTTGCTTCTCCTGTATTGGTAGTTGAAATACCGACAACCCTTTTCCCGTTTTCGTATATAGGACCACCTGTTAAATAATATATTGTACGTTCATCTGGGCCTAATACAAATCCAAGGTAGCCATAGCTAAACTGATCATACATACCACTTTTTTTTGAAGGTTCAGAAGTGATCCTGTCAAGGATATCAATCTTGGATTTATAGGGATCAAAACGGAAAAGATATCCTGAATTTCCATGTACGCCATAAAACAATTTCTCTGGAGGATACCAAAAAACTTGGCGCCAATTGTAAGCCATATGCCCAGGTTGATGAACAATATAATAACCAAAATAGTCTTTTTTCAGGTTGTCATCTTCAACGAACTCCAATTTATCAGCCTCAGGGCGACATTTAAGAATGGTCCCCTCAGAGATGGTCACATAAGCAGTACCGTCCTCTGGATTTATTGCAATTGTACGACATAAGGTTCTAAATTCCTCACCCAATCCAGTTGATCCTTTCCCTGAAATTGGACCAAAATCTTTCCAGTGCCTTTTTCCCAAATCAAAGCGAAAAAAATATCCCGTTGGCCATGTTAGCCCATAAATCAACCCTCTTTTTGTATCCATATTCATAGTTAGGATTCCTTCTTGGTGTGGTTCTACACCTAAACTTTCAAATTTTCCCGTTTTCATGTCATATGAGAGTATATGCCCTCCCTGATATGGTTTATAACCATCAGGAGGGGTTCCTATCAACATGATTCCATTCCTCTCTTCATAATAACCTACATGTGTTGCAAAGAATAGTTTTCCTCCAGACTCAATAAAGTTAACATGGCTTTTACCTTGGGCAACAGCATTTAACTCTTTCTCGCCACAAGCCTCTGTAAGGTCACACAGGTGTTTAATCTCCTCAGTTTTGGGATCAAACACATAAACCTGACCGGCTATGTCTAATAATTGTGTACATAATACATAGTACACTTTCCCATCACCTGCTACCGAAATACCATTATAGCTGTCATGTGCCTCGGGAAAGCCTGAATTGAAAGTTTGAGCAATCAAGTGATCTGTCGTTTCTGAATTGGCTAACAACTCCAATGGCTTTCTGTGAATGTTATTACAACTGATGATGCTAAGTGAAATAATTATGGCGGCAATAATTAATTTATAGTTCTTCATTCTTTTATTTTAATGGATTAATAATATTATTAAAGTCGAGATTTTAGTAAATCAGCATTTGCATGGATTTTTTCAATTGCTCTGATTATATCGTCAATATCTGATTTTGTACCAAGCAATAAGTTCTGGGTAATTCGCACATTAGTTTCTTTGCATATTTTATCAGTTTCCGGGCACCGATTTCGTTCAACATACCTTTGAAAATCTAACATCTTTTTTGGATAAATTTTGCGAAAATTTTTCGATTGAAATGCATCTTGTAAGTATGGTAGATCGTGTAGTCCTGCAGTATACCCAATGCCATTAGGGATTCCTTCTGCTGTGAGGGCTTTTATAAAATTCTCTCTCGACAACCCTTTAAACTCCTCTTTTTTGTATGAAAAAGGAAAAGAATGATAAGAAGCCCTTGTTACATTATTGTATAGTCGGCAAGGTATTATTCCAGGAATATTTTCGAGTTTTGATTTCAAGTATTCAGCATTTTTATTACGTAAAGTGGTTTCTTTTTCCAAACGTTTCATTTGAACAAGCCCAATTGCTGCCTGATATTCAGTTAGCCGTAATTTAGTTCCTACAATTTTCATATTGCCAAAATTATGATAAGTGTAGCAACGATCCATATATTTTTCATCATCGCTAACAATAGCTCCACCTTCACCCATAGGTAAATGTTTTGAATTTTGAAAGCTGAAACATCCGGCATGACCGAATGTCCCCACTTTCTTATTGTTTATCTCGGCCAACCATGCCTGGCAGGCATCTTCAACTACAAATAGATTGTACTTTCTAGCTATTTCCATGATACGGTCCATATCAGAAGGAAGCCCATAGATATGAACAGGAAGTATGGCCCTAGTTCTTGAGGTTATCTTTTCTTCAATCTTCTCAGGATCAATTTGTCTTGTTTCTGGATTAATATCTGCGAATATAGGCATTGCACCATTTTGGATAATTGAAAGGGCAGTGGCAATAAAGGTAAAAGGAGAAGTAATCACCTCGTCCCCACCTCCAATGTTAAGATTATGCAATGCACATATTAAAGCGTTTGTTCCATTCACGGTTGTCAAGCATCTTTTGGATCCGATCATTTTAGCCCATTTCTCTTCAAATTCGTCAACTACATGTTTCCGTGACCACATGCCACTTCTAAGGACTTTAATTACGAATTCTTCATCTGTTTTAGGATCCCAAACAGGCCAATCTGGCCAGCCTTTCGTTCTAACTTTTTGACCTCCAAGTATTGCAGGAGTATCCGTGTTTTTTACGTATCCTGCAAATATTGTAGAACGCATTCCGGATGCCAATCCTATTCCAATACCGGAAAGTACACTCCGTTTTAAAAATTTCCTTCTACTATTTGTATTAATTTTCATTACTATATATTATTTAATTTTTTTTGTTTTCTCAGTGATTTGTTTTACATGCATTATTAGCATAGGTATTCCAGGATAAACCATACTGTGACCATATCCGTCAAATTCATATAAAATCGTTTCTTGATGCCCTACCAGTCGCATCATTCGCATCAGATAGGCATTCTCTTCGTATCTACCTATATATTCTTTTTCTCTGTCACCTGTCATTAATATAAGTGGTGGAGCATCAGCTCGCACATGAAACAACGGAGCAAATTCATCAACCCACGGAGTCGTTTTGGAAATTCCCTTTTCATCCCTAACCGCTTGATGGGTAATTCCATTCCCGCTAAATGGTATGAGTCCCGCTAATTGATTTGCGTCAATACCATGATTTGCCAGCCACCTTTTATCCAAACCTATCATACTAGTCAGGTAAGCGCCCGCTGAAATCCCCGAAATAAAAATCAGAGTGGAGTCGCCTCCATAATCTTCGATATTGTTAAATACCCATGCTACGGCAGCGGCAGCATCCTCCAAATAAACTGGGCATTTTACCTTGGGATATAACCGGTAATTTACGGAAATCAATCCGATCCCAGAAGAAACAATGTTTCGGGGAAGAGCTGAATGGTTCTTATCTCCTCCGGTTAACCCACCTCCATGGAACCATACAACGGTAGGAAAGTTTTTTACATTTTCTGGGAGATAAATGTCCATAAGACATTTATCACGAATGTAACTGTCAGAATCCCGAATAGCTGAACTGTAGTAAGGAACATTCAATTCCACTAATTTTTTTTCCCCCTGGGGATATGCTGCAATCGCGAGGAATAATAAAAATGGTATAAAAGCAATCTTTTTCATATCATGCTATTTAATTGATTTTAATATGGAATCTCATTTTAACAGTTATTTAATACGGCTTTGGTTCGATTGTTTCAAGAGGAGGGACATTAAATTCAGCACCGTCATATCCTGAATTTTGGTTAATAACCCCCAATGTATTTGTGGTAATAATATTTATATTTATGGGCCAGAAAACATTATGAGGTTCTATGTAAAATGTGAGGCCCCTTATTTCACCTTCCTGATAAAACAAACTCTTAGACATTATTCTATCATACCACCAATTTTTTTTGGCAAAATTTTCATAATTATAACCATCCCTGTTTAGTTGAGCCATTATTAGGGATGCTCTTACTAATTCAGAATGTCGCATTTCCTCAAGAAATAATTCACGCGCACGTTCATCAAAAATGTAATCAAGCGTTATGTCATCGGCACTAATAGAAATTGCATTTGCACGGTTTCTTACAATATTAATGTCGGTTGCAGCAAGTTCAGGTTGATTATTCCAAAAATATGCCTCTGCTCTAATGAGATATGTTTCAGCTAAACGATATATATATCGATCACCGTTACCACCCTCTACATTTCCCGTATAACCATCCTCATGGGGGTACCAAGTTTTGTATAATGGAAATGGGAAAATGGTTGTTAACGAATCTGAAAGTCTGGCAAAATATTTTATATTAAATGGTTTACCATAATCTACAGATTTCGGATTATTATATTTTAATTCACCCATATGATAGTCAACCCAATTGCAATTAGCTCTTCTTAAATCAGGTGTGTTTTTAAACCCATAACCGCCTTCCGCCCAAATATCAAAGGTAGCATAAGGTGTGGGAACTATGTTTGGATTTCCTCTGCCTATTGTATCATGCATCGTAGTCCTGGTTCCATCAGGGTTTCTATCTATTGTTCCCCTCAAGCCTTTACTATCTCTAACCAGTTGGCCGTGCCAATTAGGTGTATGACTCCTCATTGTACCAGTCCCTCCGGTTTTTGCATTTTCAGGCGCCTCAGCACGATCGACATTAATCCAAATGGATTCAGTGTTTTCACCTAACGCTTTATTTTCAGGCCAATGCAGATCCCATATTACATTACGAAAATTATCGTTTTGCCATTTGCCGAATCGCTTAGTCATTAAGGAATATGGTCCATTAATAACACTTGTAGCAGCCTCTATTGCCTTACTAAACTTAAGGTTGAGGAGATATACTTTTGCCAAAAGATGCAATGCCGTATATTTCGAAGGACGATCTTTAAGTGTTACCTCAGGAAGCCATTTCGATGCGAACTCCAAATCAGCCTGAATCTGCTTAAAAATGGCCAACTTAGAATGTGAATAGAAGTCTAATTTTGCCCTGTCTATTTCATAATCAATAAATGGTACATCCCCAAATGTAAGAGTCAGCCGGTAGTACCAATAAGAACGGTAAAAAAGAGCTTCTCCCAATATTGCATTCCTATCCTCTTGTTTATCCCATTCAATTCGATCTATTCTGTTGATAATGACATTGGTGTTTCTTATATAATTATAGAAGCGCTCAAATAAGGGAAGTATTGTCACTCCACTATGTGAACCAGATGGAGTAAGTGTTCGCCAATCAGCCGCTGTATGCCTCGCACCCATCTCTGAGCCATGCAAATCCATGTCTAAATGATTATTAGCCGTATAATATTCATTTTGCTTTGGATTTCTTCTGACCGTTACCAGAGCTGTTTCAAATCCTTTTTTATCAACGTAAACATTTTCAGGGGCAAAGAATGACAAAGGTTTTGGTTCTAAAAAATCTTCTTTGCATGACATTTGAAGAAGAAAAAATGATATAAATACAGTCAATAATTTAATATTTCGTTTCATTTGTTTGTTTTTTAAAATTTTCATTTTATAATGATAAATCCACACCTATTGTGAAGGTTTTGGGCATCGGTGTCATGCCTGATTCAGGATCGAAGCCCGGATAATTTGTAAAAGTGAAAAAATTCCGAATAACAGCTGAAATTCTCATACTTTTCAATAAAATTTTGTTTGCTGCTCGTGTAGGCAAGTCATATGTTAAAGATACATCTTGGATCCTCACAAATCCTGATGGTTTATAAGCAGTTATTCCTCCGCCGTATTTACTTAGTGTACTTGGCCAAACTAACCTAGGAAATTCATTTGTGGGATTCTCTGGTGACCAATAAGGAAGCCCCCAAGCATTGCGCAAACCAAAAGTAGATAGATCGCTAGTAAGGATACCCATGGCACGTAAATGACCGAAATCACCGCGAATAAATACAGATGCTGTGAAATTTTTGAGAAAGGTAAAATCATTTTTTAGTCCTAAACGATATCGTGGTGCAGTATGTCCTATAAACTTTTTATCTTCAAGCTGTGTATAACTACCATCCTTATTTACATCCTCAGCTTTAAAATCACCTGGTTTCAATCCATAAGCAGAAGCAGCATCTGCTTCATGCATTTGCCAGATTCCCTTAATATCATAGTTCCATATAACATCACGAGCATATCCAGGGAACCATTCATTTTGAAAATCAGGAAGCTCTCCATACTGTTCTTTCCCCAATAAAGTATAATCTCCAAAATCACCCCAAAGCTCTTTAATTTTGTTTCTGTTTAACGAGAATACCAAAGAAGTTTTCCATTCAAGGTCTTTTGTATTAATATTTATCGTGTTAATTGAAGCTTCTAAACCCTTGTTTCCTAATGCGCCAAGATTCGTAGTGATGTCCTTAAATCCTGTGAGCCGAGGTAGTTGTCGTTCAAGAAGTAAGTTGTAAGTGGTTCCATCATAAGCATCAAAGCTCATATTAATTCGGTTATTAAGTAATTTTATGTCCAAACCTATATTGAATGCCTCGGTTTCTTCCCAAAGCAATTCAGCATTTGCCAAACTTGAGCTAAAAACTCCTATTTCATAGCCACTTAGAGTAAAACTTGCTATTGAGCTTAATCTTGCCAGAGCCGCATATTGCCCAATATCTCTGTTCCCGTTTATCCCCCAGGACAATCTTAATTTCAACTGATTCATCCATGATATTTTATAGAATGATTCCTCATTTATTTTCCATGCGAACGCAAATGCAGGAAAAGTGGCACGGGGATTTTTTTGCCCAAAAGCAGAGTAACCGTCTCTTCTGATAGATCCTGTAAATAAATACCTATTCATTAATGTATAATTAAGTCTTGCCATGAGTGCATCACCGGTTCTTTCTGAATCATTGCTGTTAATACTGGGATTGGAACCAAATTGTAAACCATGAAATGATAGTCTATCGTTTGGAGAAAAATTTACATTACTTTGACTGGAATTCCATGAATTATATTTTTCAGCGTTGGCTAATAGTGTCAAATCAAAACTATGTTTTCCAATGGTATTATTCCACTTTAATATGTTATCCAACATCCATTCAAATGCATTATTATCCGCACGTGTACCATATCCTCCAATATAAGTAACCGAGCCTGTATGTGTATCAGTTGAATAAAATTCATAATCTTTTACAAAATTAAAGCGAGGCTGATAGGAAATTCTATAATTAAAACCAAATGGTAATTTTAACTCTGCATAAAGGTTGGAAAATAGACTATTAATGATTCTTAATTTATCTGCTCCATAATAATCTTCCAAAGGATTC
>CAZLDP010000131.1:0-7076 GCA_964558145.1 uncultured Prolixibacteraceae bacterium
GCGGAAGGGGTCTACGATGACCTTTCCGATTTCGGAATCGCGGCGCAGGAAGAGTTGTCCCTCGGTGATGTATCCCGTGTTATCAGGGATGGCATGGGTGATATCCCCTCCGGAAAGGGTGGTTACGGCGATGATGGTGATCGATCCGCCCGAAGGGAACTGCACTGCCTTTTCGTATATGCGTGCCAGGTCGGAATAGAGTGAACCCGGCATACTGTCTTTAGAGGGGATCTGGTCCATACGGTTCGAAACGATACTCAGGGCATCAGCGTAGAGTGTCATGTCGGTCAGCAGAACCAGTACTGCTTCGTTTTTGTCGACGGCGAAATATTCGGCAGCAGTGAGCGCCATATCGGGAACCAGGAGTCGCTCAACGGGCGGGTTATCGGTGGTATTCACAAAGCTGATAATACGGTCGAGAGCTCCGGCATTGTCAAAAACATTCTTAAAGTAGAGGTAGTCGTCGTTGGAGAGGCCCATTCCGCCAAGGATGATTTTATCGGCTTTGGCACGAAGGGCGACCATCGCCATCACCTGATTGTAAGGCTGGTCGGGGTCGGCGAAGAACGGGATCTTCTGGCCGGTAACCAGCGTGTTGTTCAGGTCGATCCCCGCGATCCCCGTGGCGATGAGGTTCGAAGGCTGTCGCCGGCGAACCGGATTCACCGACGGTGAGCCGATATCCCTGGTTTCTCCGTTTACTTCGGGGCCTCCATCAATGGGTTCCCCGTACGCATTAAAGAATCTTCCCGCAAGTTCATCACTGACTTTAAGCTGGGGAGGCCTTCCTGCAAAACTCACTTCGGCATTGGTGGGAATCCCCTCAGTGCCTGAAAATACCTGCAGGGTAACATCACGGCCCATGATTTTCACTACCTGGGCCATCCTCCCGTCCACAATGGCGATCTCGTCATACCCCACATTGTCGGCCTTCAGTGTGACAGTGGCCTTGGTGATATTGGTCAGACGGGTGTATATTTTCTGAAATGACTGAGTTTCCATAAATTTCATTTATTATTTGCCTTACCGGAATAATCCGTCGGGGTATTAATTCATCCTTTCCTTTAACAATGCCTCCAGTTCGCTCTCGTACCTTTCAAACTGCTCCGATCCGAATTCCGAATAGTTCATCTGTTTGAAAAGGTTGATAATCTGTTTGAAGTAAGTACCCACCGATTCGAAATTGTCGAAGCGGAAGCTCATTCCGGTAACGCCCAGCACTTTGGTAAGCATGTATTGCTGCCGTTTGATGGGAGTGACTGCATCGATTTTATCGAAGGCATCCTGCTGGAGAATGACAAAGTCGATCAGTTCCGATTTCCAATAGCGTTCATGGAAGTTGATAGGTACCCCATCGTCGCCTAAGATGTTGATCTGTTCCTGGGCCTCCTTACCGCGGTAGAGGATGTCCTTGGCATGGATCACGTCGGCCAGCCAGTGGTCGGAGATGTTTTTCTCAAGGTAATTCTGCACTTCGGGATATTCGAGGTATTTGGAATAGCTGTCGATCGGGTCGATGGCGGGATATCGTTTGCTGTCGGCGCGGGCCTGGGAGAGGCCGTAGAAGCAGCGCGCGGCTTTGCGGGTGCTTTCGGTGACCGGCTCTTTTAGGTTACCGCCTGCCGGTGATACAGTGCCGATAAAGGTGATGGAGCCTGTCTTGCCGTTGTTGAGGTAAACATATCCGGCACGACTGTAAAAGTTGGAAATGATGGCAGGCAGGTCCATCGGGAAGGCATCGGGACCCGGCAATTCTTCCAGCCGGTTCGACATTTCCCGGAGTGCCTGGGCCCAGCGGCTGGTAGAGTCAGCCATCATCAGAACCTTGAGCCCCATCGACCGGTAATACTCTCCAATGGTCATGGCCGTATACACCGAAGCTTCGCGGGCAGCTACCGGCATGTTGGAGGTGTTGGCGATGATAATGGTCCGTTCGATCAGCTTCTTGCCTGTACGTGGGTCATCCAGTTCCGGAAATTCATAAAAGATTTCCACCACCTCATTGGCACGTTCGCCACAGGCAGAAATGATCACGATGTCAGCCTCGGCCTGCTTGGAAATGGCATGTTGCAATACCGTCTTCCCTGTTCCGAAAGGTCCGGGGATAAAGCCCGTGCCCCCTTCCGTGATGGGATTGAGTGTGTCCATGCAGCGGACACCTGTCTCTAACAGCTTGAAAGGCCTTGGCTTCTCGCGGAAAGCCTTGATGGCCAGCTTTACAGGCCACTTCTGTACCATGGTAATGGAATGAACAGCTCCATCGTCCCCGGCAAGCGTGGCTATTACATCGTCGACCCGGTATTGCCCATCTGGAACCACACTTGTCACCACATACGACCCCTCCATTTTAAAGGGAACCATGATCTTGTGGGGCATGTCGTTTTCATTCACTTCACCGAGCCAATCTCCGGCAACCACACGATCGCCCGGGTTTGCCAACGGTTTAAAATCCCATAATTTCTCCCGGTTAAGCGGATCGGTATATTCTCCTCTTTTAAGAAAAACCCCTTCCATCTTGTCGAGGTCATTCTGAAGTCCGTCGTAGTTGCGGGAAAGAATCCCGGGACCCAGGGTGACTTCCAGAAGATGCCCCTGGAATTCGACCAGCGAGCCCGGTTTAAGTCCACGGGTACTCTCAAAGACCTGTACATAGGCGTTTTTCCCCACCACCTTGATGACCTCAGCCATCAGTCTTTCATCCCGCAGGGCGATGAAGCAGATCTCATTCTGGGCGACTGGTCCGTTCACTTCAACGATGACCAGGTTGGCAATGATCCCTGTCACTGCTCCTGTGGTTTTATCCTTTCTTTCCATATGCGTGTGAAAATTCTTCAGGAAATTCAAAACTTGATTCTATATCACTCAATAATTGGTTGAACATCACCTGCCCCTTCTCATAATCGAGGTGAAACCACCTTTCTGCCAAAAAGAGTTTAAGCAAATAGGCCAATACCCGTTCCACCGAAAAATAATGGAAAAAGGTGATGTCATCCAGGAAATTCCACTGACGGTTATCCAGTTTAAACTCCCTTTCGAGGAGATTGCTGTTTTCAAAGATCTGGATAAGCGGTTCAATTTCAGGGTAATCAATTGACAATCCGAAGTCACGGGTGTGGATTTTTCTCACAGCCTGTGCAACAAGATCGTCTCCGATTACCGCTTCCTCAAAGGGAATCGCGTGTTTGCGCCCATTGAGGGCAAGCAGGATGTTCCCGGTATTCATCCGGAATTGGGCTACCTCCCTGACAAAGCGGTTGGTCGATTTCTGGAGGGTATCGAAAAAACCACTGGTCAGAAAGCGGTCTGCTTCCTGATAGGTGATATGTTCTTCTACTTCCTCCTTGCGGCGAAGAAACTGTCCGAACAAATAGAGGTATTGCGGATATTCGTTCGGCCGCGAATTCTCGAACAACTTGGGATGAATCAAATGGTCGGCCATCTCTTCAGTCAGATTCCCGCGGCCATCCCAAGGTTTTCCTTTTCCGAACATCCTGTGGAGAAGGTTCTGGTTGTCGAAAGGAAGATAAAATAACTCAACCAGTTTGAAGTCAGCAGGGTGAAGCTCCTCACGAAGGTACTCCTTCATCAGCGAGGTGCTGAAATGGAGTTTCCGGTCGTCCTGGATGATGTCAGGAAGCCCCGCAATCAGGCAGTAGTAATGGCGACTGCTCATTTGCCCTCCCCAAAAAGTAATTGATTGGTTTTCGGCCTCAGGTAAGCCTTCAGGAAATTGATGAAATCATCATCGGTAAAACTGATCAGGTAACTCCCGTCGGAAGGTCCGATCTTAAAACCTCTCTTTACCCCGGGGCTGAAAGAAAATTCCAAACCCTTGTTCATCTCCGCAGCCAGGTTCTGTGCATAGTATTTCTCCATGGTGGCCTTGTCCCCTTCAGGGAGAATTACATTCAGATCGAAATTGTCATGGGCTACCCACCCTTTCACTATGGTAGTGATCAGTGTTTTGAGGTATTCCTTGTCAGAAAAAAGTTCTTTAACCGGAGGCTGAATCACATTCATCGATACCAGCGAAGCCACCTGCTGTTTCATGGCAGAAATGGCCTGACCAATTGTCATCTTGATTTCCGAATCCACATGTTCCTTAAACTCCTGCGACTTTTTCCGGGCGTCTTCCATGAGGGCCATGGCAGCTTTCTCCGCTTCCTCTTCTATCGCGGCAGCTTTCTGATGAGCTTTCTTCAGAAGCTCATCAGCCTCTTCGCGGGCTTTCTGTACCCCCTCGTTGTAAATTGTTTCAGTAAGTTGCTGAATCTTTGAATCCATATCGTTGTGGTTTAATTAATTCGTCTGGGAACCTTCAGCCAGGAAAAACAAAAAAACGATTTTTCCGGTTTCGGGTCTTTAATTTAATTGATGATTTGCAAATATAAGAGGAAAACATTACCGTTGAACGATAAATTGTTTTAAATTTCAAATTCTTTTCTAAGTGTTTTAAAACATTACTTCGTAAATTGGCTCCCTGTAACATAGAAACCGAATGACTACAAAGCAGTTATATGATTTTTTTCTGAAGCATCCTTTTGTGTCGACCGACAACCGCAAAGTCGTGGCCGGGTGCCTTTATTTTGCCCTGAAGGGTGACCGTTTCGACGGGAACCAGTTCGCTGCCCCAGCCCTTGAAAATGGTGCGGCTTATGCAGTGGTCGATGATCATGCAGTAGTTAAAAACGACCACTATCTTTTGGTCGGCAATGTGCTTGAAGCATTGCAACAGTTAGCAGCCTTCCACAGGCAGCAGTTGGGTTGTCCGGTGCTGGCAGTCACCGGAACCAATGGCAAGACAACGACCAAAGAGTTAATTGCTGCTGTGCTGGGTGCCCGTTACCGGGTGGAATACACACGGGGAAACCTGAATAACCACATCGGGGTACCCTTGACGCTGCTCTCCATGACAGCCGATACCGGAATCGGGATTGTGGAAATGGGGGCCAATCATCCCGGGGAGATTGCTTTTCTTTGCTCGCTGGCAAAACCTGATTATGGTTTGGTAACCAACATGGGAAAAGCTCACATCGAAGGATTTGGGAGTTTCGAAGGCGTCGTGCGGACAAAAAGTGAACTCTACCGGTTTCTGGAAGAAAGCGGGGGAATCGTTTTCGTTAACGGCGACAATGACCTTCTTCTCCGCAGTGTGGGAACCAAACTGCAAAGGGTAACATACGGGACGGGTGAAACTAATTTTCTTCACGGTGAAGCCATCGGGGCGCTTCCCTTTCTGAAGGTAAAGGCTGCTGTCGGTGACCTGCCGGTTACGATCCAAACCCGATTGGTGGGGGAGTACAACCTGGAGAATGTGCTGGCTGCCCTGTCGGTGGGCGCTTATTGGAATGTCGACCCGGATGCAATGACTGCAGCCATAGAAGCTTATACCCCTTCCAATAACCGGTCGCAGTTCATTTCCACCGGACGTAACGAAATTGTAATGGACGCCTACAATGCCAACCCGGGCAGTATGCAGGCATCCATTGCCAATTTTCTCAAACTTCCGCATCAGCAGAAAGCGTGTATTCTGGGCGATATGCTTGAACTGGGTGAAGTATCTGCCGCAGAGCACCAGCAAATCGTCGATATGCTTTCAGAAGAAGGCGGAATAAGTGTGTTTCTTGCAGGAGAACACTTTTATGCCACCAGGAGTCCTGAACACTTTCTGAAGTTCCCGTCAATCGAGATGCTGTTGAACCATCTCCGGGAGAGGGTTCTGTCGGGATACCTTGTTTTGATCAAAGGCTCAAGGGGTATGCAGCTTGAAAAAGCTTCCCCCCTTCTTTAACTGGGCTGCGGTTTCTCTACCTTCAGCACCTCGGAAATCGCCTGGACAAAAGTGGCCTTCGGTAAAGCCCCCATGGCCATCTGAGGTTGAGCGTCAACCGGAACAAACAGCAGGGAAGGTATGCTCTGTATCCCGAACATTCCAGCCAGTTCCCGCTGCTCTTCGGTGTTGACCTTGTAAATAATGAGTTTGTCTCCGTATTCCTTCTGTAATTCTTCCAATACAGGCGCTACCATCTTGCAGGGACCACACCAGTCGGCGTAGAAGTCGATCAGACAGGGCACGGTGCCTTCATATTTCCACTCTTTGTTGATTTCCCAGTTAAATACCTTTTCTTTAAAAGTCGCGGATGTTAAATGTTCCAACATGATATTTCGATTAAAAAACGTATATAATTATCTAAATAGGTATATGCAAATATAATACCAAACAGGGTTGGACCGATAGAATCCTTAAAAAAAGGAAATATTTGTAATTTTGTCACCCTAAGGATCCCAAATGGCAGAAAAAGAGAATAAGGAAACGCGGGAGAGATCGATGGCGGCTCATTTAAGGGGGCCGGTTTTCAGAAAGATCGGGGAGGTTGCTGATTCCATGCAACTGGAGGCCTATTTGATCGGAGGCTATGTGAGGGATTTGTTACTGCGGAGGAAGAGCAAGGATATTGACATTATGGCAGTAGGGAACGGGATTGCTTTGGCTGAAGGGGTAGCTGAAATGTGGGGGGCGAAGAGTAAAATAACCCTATTTCGCAATTTTGGCACAGCGATGTTGCGTCACGGGGATCTTGATATCGAATTTGTGGGAGCCCGGAAGGAGTCGTACCATCATGACAGCAGGAAACCGGTAGTGGAGGGTGGCACGCTTGAAGATGACCAGCGTCGGCGCGATTTCACCATCAATACCATGGCGATCAGTTTGAATGCCGGCAGTTACGGCATGTTGATCGATCCCTTTGACGGCACAGGCGATCTGGAGCGGAAGATCATCCGCACCCCGCTTGATCCGGACATCACTTTCTCGGATGATCCCCTCCGGATGATGCGGGCGGTAAGGTTTGCCACTCAACTGGGTTTTCAAATTGAAGATGAAACCCTGAAAGCGATTGCCCGGAACAGGGAGCGGATTCGTATTGTATCGGGAGAGCGGATCGCGGAAGAGCTTCATAAGATCATTTTAGCTGAATCGCCGGGAAGTGGATTTATCACACTCGAAGATACGGGGCTCCTGCAAATCGTGTTTCCCGAGTTGGCCCGTTTGAAGGGGGTTGAGTCGGTCAGGGGGG
>CAZLDP010000132.1:0-7061 GCA_964558145.1 uncultured Prolixibacteraceae bacterium
TTTGAAAATGAGGCAGTTACGATGAATTTCGGGACTGCCTTTTTTCATTCCCTTGCCGGAAACGTGCCGTTTTTCAATGTAATATCCATTATGAGCTAAATCATTCATTCGATTCAAAATCAACAATCGGGATGCAGAGCGCTCATATTCCCATTTATTAGCAGCAGTTTCATTATTCAATTGGTGTCCAATTTATATCAATTTTTATAATCTCTCCCTGTGCTTTAACTACCCAATAACTGTTTTTATGAATGGGTAATGTGATTGACCCCAAATAATCAATTCTACCAACTGTATCAACCGGATTTGGCATCTTGTCAGAAATAATCACAACATTATTTGTCCAAGCTAATCCATTGCAAATGAGTTTTACATACAAAAGTCCATCACTATTTGCTTTATAAATTGAATTTACTTTAAAATCAGTCTGGGTTTCTCCAAACTCAATTTTATCCTTACAGCTTATAGATAAAGTAATAAGCAATCCGAATGCAAAAATTTTAAATCGTCTCATAATTATAAATTTAAATTATTTAATATTTGAAAATCCCAATTTTAATTCTTTAATCATTTTAAAAAAAGTATTCTAACTGCTATTCAAATTGCTGCTAACCATTATTTATACATTCAGAATAACCGTTCAATTTATTCAAATATAAGAAGTACTGTATGGTCAACACTGTTTTTTATTTCTCCTTCTTTAGTACGGTAAATGTAAAGAAAAAAAGTACGCTGTAGCACCGGCTCAATCAATTAACTCCTAAAATTTACGCCAAGAATCGACAAGATATTGATAGAAAATTCAGGATTATTATGAATGCTAATCTACTGATACATTAACTCTTCGATATTTGCTTTCTCCTTTTTCGATTTGCGGACGGGATGCAGGATTTTATACACCACTGGCACAACAACCAGCGTGAGGAACGTTGACATGGCCATACCGCCGATAATTACCCACGCCATACCGTTGCGCAACTCGGCTCCCGAGCCTTTGGAGAGGGCGACAGGGAGCATACCGATAATAGTGGACAAGGCGGTCATAAGAATAGGTCGAGTTCTGATTTTCACCGACTCGACAAGCGACTCATCCATTGATTTTCCCTCACGGCGGGCTTCATTGGCAAAGTCAACCAACAGAATGGCGTTTTTGGCAACCAGCCCCACGAGCATTACCAGCCCAAGCATGGCGTAAATGCTCATGGCAGTGTTGGTAAGCGCTAATGCAAGTATCGCCCCCACAACGGAGAACGGAATGGAGAACATCACCACAAAGGGATCGGTCCAGTTGTTGTACAGCAACACCATGGACAGGTAGATAAGCAGCAGCGAAAGCAGCAGCGCTTTGTTGAGTACGCTCATCGAATCGCCCATTTTTTTCATGTCTCCTGTGGTTTCGATGCGAATATCCCCGGGTTTTCCCATTTGCTCAACCTTGTCGAAGAATGCCTTGGAGATCGCGCCCGCTGGCACACCATAGGCTTGCGAACGGAGCGTTACGGAGCTGTTGCGGTTGAAGCGCTCAAGGCGGTTGGGTCCTGTTCCCAGCGATATGGCGGCAAACTGCGCAAGGGTAACGCTTTCGCCGCTGCTGTTGATAAAGACCAGATTTTCGACATCGGCAGCCTGCTGACGGTAGGCACGGTCGGCGCGAATGTTAATATCGTACTCGTAGTTGCCCTTCTCGAACTTTAACTGACTGTTACCCTGAAAGTTCATCTGCATAACCATGCCCACGTTGTCGAGCGACAGTCCAAGCTCCGACATCTTGTCGCGGTCAACAGTAACGATTATTTCGGGCGTGGCATTTTCGACCGACAACTCCTGCTGCATCGCACCGGGGATAGAACCTAACGCCTCAAAGGCTTTCTCGGCAAAACGCATCACCGAGTCGGGATTGTTGCCCGTGATAATGTACTCCACGGCAGCTTTCGAAGCTGTTCCGGTAAGGCTTACGCTAAAGATATTCACCTTGGCATCAATCAAAAAGTCGGAGAGCGGCTTGCGAATGCGTGTAATGTAGGTTTCGGTACTCTCCTCTTGCTTTTTAAGTTTCACGTCTATCTCGGCAAGGTAGGGTGTACCCTTGGTGCTCTGCATGTTGTCGCTCGTAAGCCCAACCATGGTAATCACCTTATCCACCTCGGGGCGGTTGAGCAGCCATCCTTCGGCACGCTGCACAAGGGCGTTCGACTCTTCCATGGAAATATCCTTGGGCATTTCGAGCTGTACAATGAACTCGTGGCGGTCGATATAGGGCTGAAACTCAAAATTGATAAACCCCAACGGGAACAGCGCCATAACGGAAGCCGTGATAACCAACACCACCAGACCAATCCACCGTTTGTGTCCCAATCCCCATTGCAGAATGCCGGCAATAAAGTGGCTGAAGTCAGTAATTCCCTGCTCGAAGCCCTTGAGCATTTTCCCGAAAAAGTTTTTGCGGGATATTTCCTGAATGTTCCCGAAACGCGAGGTCAGAAGCGGCACAAGCGTAAGCGCAGCCAGCAAGCTGAACATGATTGAGATAACGATAACTGCACAAAACTGCCGCAAAATATCGGACACAAGCGTATTGGTAAATATAATGGGCAGAAATACCACCGCCAGCACCACGGTAACGGAAATCACGGTAACGCCTATTTCGGCAAGCGCATCGAAAGTGGCCCTGACGCGGTTTTTCCCCATTTCAATGTGGCGATACACGTTTTCGATAACCACGATGGCATCGTCAACCAGTACACCGATAACCAGCGATAACGCCAGCAGCGACATCAGGTTGAGCGTGAAGTTAAACAGGCTCATGCCTATAAACGTGGCAATCAGCGAAACAGGCACCACCACCATAACAATCAGCGCATTGCGGAAGTTGTGCAGGAACAGCAGTATGACCAGCGCAACCAGTAGAATGGCAAGAAACAGGTCGGTAATAACGGAGTTGATGGATTGATGCGTAAAGGTGCTTGTATCCTGTGCCACGTCAATTATTAAGCCCTGCGGGGCATAGTTTTGTTGCAACTGCTCAATGGTTTTTGCCACCTGATTGCTCACGTTGACGGCGTTGGCGTCAGACTGTTTCAGCACGTTGATCAGAATGGCGTCCTGCCCGTTAACTCGTCCCAGCTTTACGGGATCTTTTACCGCATCGGCAACATCGGCTACTTCGCCAAGGCGAATTTGCGCGCCTGTGGCAGTGGTGCTGATAACCAAAGCCCTAAACTCATCCACGCTTTTGAGCTTGCCCGACAGACGAATGGCGGTCTGCGACTCGTCGCTGTGCAGGTATCCTGTGGGAAAATCGAGGTTAGCGGCACGAATGGCTCCCTGAATCATCAACGGCATAACGCCCAGCGTTCGCATCTTTCCCTGATTGAGGTTGATCTGAACTTCGCGCTGCATACCGCCCACGAGCGATACCTTGGCAACACCCCTCACACGCGATATCTCTGCCACCACCCGCTTGTCTATCAGGTCGTATAATTCGATCGGCTCAAGGTTCGAGACTGCCGAGAGGATAAGAATCGGCTTTTCGTCAACCGATATTTTCGAGATGGTGGGTGCAAGAATATCGCGCGGCAACTTGGCACGCTTCGCCGACAGCAGATTTTGGGCATCGGTAATGGCTTTGTCGATGTCTGTTCCGTAGGAAAACGAAACAATAATCATCGACATTCCCTCAAACGACAGCGACTGTATCTGGTCAATGCCTTCCATGCCCGAAAGCGCATCTTCAGCTTTCCGGGTTAGGGAAGTTTCCACCTCGCTGGGCGATGCACCCGGATAAATGATCTGCACGTTTAGCACCGGCGGCGTGAACTTGGGCATGAGTTCGACGCTCAGGCTTTTGTAGCTCAGGTAGCCCAGTATCGCCAATACAACGAACAGTACGATGACGTATATCGGCCGTTTTATGGATAGCTCTACGATTTTCATAAAAACTTAGTTTACTTTATATTTCTGACTTTTGCGCCGTCCGACACGTTGATCAACCCGGCAACCACAATGGAGTCACCCTTTTGCAGTCCTTGCAGAACTTCTATCTTTTCGCCCACCATATTTCCTGTCGTTACGCTCTGTTTTTGGGCAATACCGTTTTTCACTACAAATACGTTGGCTGCCTGAATGCTGCCTACGATGGCGTTGCGTGGTATTAAAATTCCGCTTTTACGTGTGCCGGAGTCGAAGTGAACGCTCACGTACATTCCGGCTTTCAGGGCATTACGGCTGTCGGTAAGGGTAACTTCAACGGGGAAATTAAGCGAACGGTCGGCTTTATCGCCTATAAACGTGATTTTGCCCTCAAGCAGCTCGCCTGCAAATGTTTCGCCGCTGACAGTTATAGCCTGCCCCTGCTTGATATGCAATCGCTGCTTTTCGTTGGCAAAGCACCTTACTTTCAGTTTCGAATCGTCAATGATATCAAACAGCATGGCTCCTGGGTTCACATAGCCGCCCACTTCTACGTAGCGTTTGCAAACAACCCCCGAAATGGGAGCCTTAATGGAGGCATCTGCCAAATGGCGTGTAGCGGTAATATAGCGGCTTTCAGCGGCAACCATCTGTGTATGAATGTTGTCAAGCTGTTGGTCGGAAACGCCGCCCTGCGCATTGGCGTTTTTAAACCGCTCGTAATCCTTTTTAAGCCCCTCGAAGGCAGCTTTGTTAGATATTACATCGGCGCGAAGCATTTCATCGTCGAGCTGAACCAGCACACTGCCCTTGCTTACGCGGTTGCCCCCATCGGCGTATATTTTCACAATGCGCCCTGCCACGTCCGACATAAAGTGCAGGTCACGCAACGCCTCTACAGTGCCGTTTGAGGTAAATTGCACCGAGTAGGAACTATCCGTCACGGCTTCCATTTTCACGGCCACGGTAGTCGAAATATCGGCTACCATTTTTGTTTTCATGTCGGTAGCTTTTTTGTTGAATAACAAAATCAACACCACGGCGGCAACCGCTGCGCACACCAACAGGATATATACTAACTTCTTCATAATGAGATTCTATTATTGTATTTTTTGTTTACTTTTTAGTCATTAAATCGCGGATTGAGCCGCTTGTTTTTTTCAGGTCGATATACGCCTTCATGTAGTCGTTCAGAGCATTGGAATAGCTCAACTGCGCCTGCACAAGCGATTGCGAAGCGTTCAGAATATCCGACATAGAAGAAAGCCCTAACGCGAAGTTGTTTTCGGCAACCGCAAAGACCTCTTCCGCCAGCTTCTGGTTGTCGCGTTGCAGAACGATGGTATGACGCGTGTCGTCTAACTTCATGACTGCGTTCCTATAAGCCGTATTGAGCGATTGCTCAAGTATTTGAGCGTCTTCCTGAGCTTTCAGTTCCTCCATGCTGCTCTGGCTGATTTTTGCTCTGCGTGAAAACCCACTGAATATCGGCACTCTAAGGCTTAACCCGATGACAGAGGTAGGATACCAGTAGTTGGTGGAACCGCTAAAAAATTCATCGCTGACGCCGTTGTACAGGTAGTTTGCCGTTAACGACAGCGTGGGCAGGTTTTCGTAAACCACCGATTTCTTTTGCAGTTTTACAAGGTTCAGCTTTTCCATAACGAGCCGATAGGGTATCTGTTCTTTCACAAAAAAGGGAAATTGAGCATCGACAGCGGCTTTTTCTTCAAAAATAACAAAGTCGATGGGTTGAATTTCGATAGGCTGATTTACGTCGAAGCCCATTTGTTGCTTCAGCAGATTTTTTTGCAATTCGGCAGCATTTTGGATGGCATTTTTCTGCGTGGTAAGGTTTACAAGATTCACTTTAATCCTGTCCACATCTACTTTTTTTACCAACCCGTTGGCATAGTTTACCTCCATAGTTTTCAACATCTTGCCTGCCAAATCAATGCTTTTCTCCATCTGCCCGATGGCGTACCCAGTTGCCTGAATGGCGTAAAACAGGCTTGCTGTTTGTGCTATAAGGTCTTCTTCGCTCGACTCCATGCCCAACGGAGCCATTTTTTCAGCAATCTTGGCTATTTCCAACGTGTTGAACAGCGAAAAGTTAAGCAGTTGCTGATTGAGCGCAATACCCATATTCGCATTGAAAGTTGTGCCCATCTCGATGGTCATGTATTTGTCAGCGTTTGGGTTTTGTGCCTCGGGCGGCAACATGCTGTTAATGAAGTTTGGCATAATGAATTTGGCCTTTTTCAGGTTGTCGTTCAAGTTTGCCGAACCGTTTACCTGCGGCAGCAGTGTGCCCAAGACCTCCTTGCGGGCGTAGGCGGCTTTTTGGTTATCATAGCGCGCCTTTTTCAGGTTGTGGTTGTGTTCAACGGCATATTCGAGGCAAGCCTGCAACGAAAATATCTGTTGAGCCTCCAAATTTGGCGATATAAACAGCAGGCAGCACGCCAAACAGCCCACTTTAGACAATAGAGTGTTCATACTGTATGATTTTACAAGAGATTTCTTCCTTTTTCGGAAACCATAGCCCGCAAATTGTACTCGACAATGTCGCCGAAATAGTTTTTTGTGATAAGTGAGTTGCTGTTGACAATACCATTGATGTAGTACCCAAAAATTGAGTACGACAGGTAACGACTGATAAACTCCACATTGAGGTCGTTTCTGTAAATTCCGCTCTCGATTCCCTGCTTGAGGTTTGCCTCCATTTTTTGCCTGAATAACCCCGACCCGATAAGATGTTCGGATGCTGCCTGATTGGGATTTAATCGCATCAGGTCATAGAAGAACATCGGACTGAGCTCGGCAAACAGCCTGTTAATCTGTATAAAACCCCTGCGCAGATTCTCTACTGCAGGCTGCTTCTTGCTGTCGAGTACGCTCAAGGCTTCCTGAAAATCACGCGAAATAGAGCGGATACACGCTTTCAGCAGTTCGTCTTTTGACGCAAAATGGTTATACAAGGTCTTCTTCGTCATCCCCATCTTTCCAGCCACCTCTTCAAGCGACAGGCGAAAGCCCTCTTGCTTAAATATGCCTATGGCTTTGTTTGTATATTTTTTCTTGCGAGTTTCTATACCCATAGCTCTCTTTCAAATCACAATTACAAAAAATGAATTTGCCCAAATCTACAC
>CAZLDP010000133.1:0-7019 GCA_964558145.1 uncultured Prolixibacteraceae bacterium
ATATTCAATATATCATTATTCGACAAAATACTTCGCGTTGCAATAACCGCCTCCTGCTGATTGATAATCTATAGGTCAGGAGTTCTGAGTTTATAAACAAAAGAAGCCGCCTCACTTTGGAGACGGCCTCTTCTTTCAAATGTTAACCCCCAACACACAAATGTCAGACATAAATCTGACTAATAAGTGGTGCAAACCTAATATAAATTGACGAATTACCAACAACCGGAAGAAATAATTAACATTAGTATGGTATTTTTTTATAAGCAGCTCAGTAGATATTAAAAAGAAATAGGCGTAAGTAGAAAACCTGCTATTCCTTCTTTGATTCCGGTTTGGGTTTCCTTTCTTCAAAATAATATCTTTTCATGCACCTGCCAGAGTCATGGCAATACGGATACCATCGGCGGCGCTTGAGACAATTCCTCCCGCGTAGCCGCTTCCTTCGCCGGCTATCCACAGGTTATCGAATCCTACGCATTTCCCGTCCTGATCGCGAAGCGCCCGGATAGGAGAGGAGGTTTTGCTTTCAAGTCCCATGAGAATCCCCGATTCATATCCTTTCAGTTTGTGGCTGAATTCACGGAGTCCTTCGGCGATGGATTCCGAAACTGCTTCCGGCACCATTTTCCACAGGGGAGCAGGGAGTAGCCCCAGCGGATAGCTGGAGGAGGGGATCACCGACGGTTGTTTTCGCTGAAGAAAGTCAGAAATGGTACAGAATGGCGCCTTGTATCCCTGGCTGAATTCGAAAAAGCGTTCCTCTAATTGTTGGAGCAAGTCAAGTGCGGAGGCCGCATCTACGGATTGTCCGGCAAGTCTGTCGGGATGGATGCCCGCCACACAGGCTGCATTGGCGAATTGGCCGTCGCGCCGGTAATGGCTCATCCCGTTGACCACATTGGCGTTTGCATAGGCGGTGGCCGGCACAACCATTCCACCCGGACACATGCAAAAGGTAAAAACGGGCAGGCGGCCCTCCCTGTTGGAGGTGAGCCGGTATTCCGCCGCTTTCACTCCCGGAAGGCGAGGTACTCCCCATTGAGCAAGGTTTATGATTTCCTGGGGATGTTCGGCCCTGAATCCCAGTGCGAAATTCTTGGGCAGAAAGGCAACCCCCCTGTGCATGAGCATCCTGTAAGTCTCAAAGGCGGAATGGCCCGGCGCTATGATAAAACAATCCGCTTCAAGATTGCCCTTCCCCGTTATCGCCTCTTTCACATGACCCCCATCGATTACCAGATCTTCGAGCATGGTCTCGAACAGGATGGTTCCTCCCATCCCGGTGTAGGCTTCCCGCAGGTTCTTGACGACAATCTTCAGGTTGTCGCTTCCCACGTGGGGATGGGTTAGATAGCTGATTTCAGGCGGGGCCCCGGCTTCCACATAACTGTCAAGGATAAAATTTTTTTCCAGCGTGATGTGTTTGGAGCGGGAGGTCAGTTTCCCGTCACTAAAGGTTCCTGCCCCTCCCTCGCCAAAGGCATAATTGGATACCTGATTAAATAGTCCCGTTTTTTCAAACTCCAAAATGCCGCGCTCTCTTTTATCGACTTCAGCCCCGCGATCGATGAGGGTTGTAGAAAATCCCGCCCTCTGCAGGACATAGGCTGCAAAAAAACCTGCGGGTCCGCTCCCCGTCACCAGAACCTTCCGGTTTCGTTTCTTCCACGGAATTTTCAGCGCCTGCGCAACCGGCGGATTTCCCTGTTTGATTTCAGTCGAAAACACCGCCACCCTGGTCTGCCAGTAAATGTTATTCTTTTTACGAGCATCTAAACCCTGGTTCAGAATTTCAAACCTGAACTTTTTTAGATGAAGCTCTTTGCCGATGATATCCCGGAGTACCTCCGGAGTGTATCCGGTGGGAAGTTTGAGTTCTATTTCCCTGTATCCAGGCATACTGTTTATGCTTTACAACTGATAAATTTTCCACTACTATATCACCATGTCTGTCAGAAAGAAGATCAGCCGAATGGCAAATCTCCGTAAGGAATTGATCATGAAGTTATTTTCTTTTTAGATCAAGATAGGAGTAAGCAAACCCGTTGACTTCATCGAAGTGCTCCTCCCTGCTGAGCGTTTCCCATTCGGAGTATTCGATGGCAGGGAACCAGGTATCTGCATCGAAAGGTTTGTGAACCAGGGTCAGGTAGAGTTTATCCGCTATGGGAAAAAACTGCCGGTAGATCGAACCACCTCCGATAACAAAAGCCTCCTTTTCCTCTTTTACAAGCCTGAGGGCTTCCTGTACCGAGAAAACGGTTTCGCAGCCCGGGAAAACATCTTCCTTTTGGTCGGTAATTACAATGTTACGCCGTCGTGGAAGTGGCCATCGGGGCAGAGAAAACAGGGTGTTTCTGCCCATGATCACAGGATATCCGGTGGTAATCTTCTTGAAACGTTTCAGGTCGTCGGGCAGGTGAAACAGCAGTTCGTTATTTTTTCCGATGGCAAAATTTTCGGCAATGGCCACAATGATTGAAATGTTGGACATGAAAAACAGATGTTAGATGAAAAGATATCAGACTGATAGAATTTGGACTTATACCTGAGTTCCAGATTAAAAATAGACATCATTAAAGATTGAAGAGTTGCGACCCGGTTTTTTTCAAACAGCGACTTTACCGGGAATATGGGGATGGAACTGGTAGTTGACCAGTTCGAAATCGCCGTACCCGAATCCAAAGATGTCGCGTATTTCAGGGTTGATTTTCATTTGCGGAAGAGGAAGCGGCTTGCGGCTAAGCTGAAGCCTGACCTGTTCCAGGTGGTTGGTATAGATGTGCACATCCCCGCCGGTCCATACGAAATCGCCGGGCTGGTATCCGCAAACCTGCGCCATCATCAGGGTGAGGAGGGAATAGGAAGCAATATTGAAGGGAACACCCAGAAATACATCGCAACTTCGCTGGTAAAGCTGGCAGGAAAGCTTTCCCCCGGCCACATAAAACTGAAACAGAAGATGACAGGGAGGAAGGTGCATTTTGTCGAGATCTCCTACATTCCATGCGCTTACGATATGCCTTCGTGAATCAGGATTATGGATCAGGCTTTCCACTACGTCAGCAATCTGATCGATGGAACGGCCGTCGGTCGTGTTCCAATTGCGCCATTGCGACCCGTAAACCGGTCCCAGTTCACCCTGCTCATCTGCCCATTCATTCCATATCCTGACGCCGTTCTCCTGCAGGTATTTAATATTGGTATCTCCCTTGAGGAACCACAAAAGTTCATAGATGATCGATTTCAGATGGAGTTTCTTAGTTGTAAGCGCCGGAAATCCCTCTCCCAGATCAAACCGCATCTGATAGCCGAAAATGCTCAGGGTTCCTGTACCAGTGCGGTCTTCTTTCGGCGTACCGGTTTTCAAAATGGTATCCAGCAAATCTAAATATTGCTTCATGTGCATATTGTGTCAGTGGATACAAATATAAAAAAATGCAGGAGAATGGGAATCAGCAACCACCCCTGACCTTGACCACCTCCTTTTTTACGGGGGCACTCCTGCTTTTCATGACTGCTTCCATCTCCGTCATTTTGCGGGCGGCTTCACTCCGGAAGTTGTAGGTATTCAGCATTGCCTTGCTTACACCTGCCGTCAGGGTGTCCGGTTCAAAAAACATCTTTCGGAATTCGCCTGCGGTCTCCCTCAGGATCAGATTCTCGGATTTTCCGGCAAATTTGGCCTTCAGACAAGCCATTCTGACCAAAGTGTCATTGTCGGCATAAAAAATATTTTTACGCAGTTTCTGGTTGAAGATGGCTTCATTCTGCCGTTCCATAATCTGATCGAAAGGAATGTTGATGGCCATGGGCAAGTGCCAAGCTTCAAATTCCGAGGGGGTCCTGACATCGATTATGTTTAGCGCATAAAAATTGTTGACGATCTCATTGGCCAGTTTATCGGCGGGAATCTCTTTGAATTTGCAGGTTTGTTGTTTTTTGGCCTTGGCAATCTTCATTTCGATAATATCCTGTTTTCCGGGAAGAAAAGCCACAATGGCCAAAACCCCAAACAGGGCTGCCACAGCCAGGGAATACTTGTTACGGAGCGAGGGGTCCAGTTCATTTTTTCTTTTGTTGACCCGGTTTTCGATAAACCATGTAGCGATGAAGGCAGCCACGGCCACCAGAGCAAGGAGGGTGCCAAAGAGAATATCGCTCATTCCGAAGAAGGTTGAGATTTTGATCTGTCCGAGGTTATTGGCATTGTACATATTTTCAAGGTAAGGGAATCCTTCGATGAAGGCAAACACCCCAAGGATAATTCCCCCCACGAAGGCAAGGCCATCTAATTTCCCGATGGCCATGGCACAGACACCGGTTCCCGGGCAGAATCCTCCGATAATAAAACCGACGCCCATCATTGCCCCGCCGATTAAGGCCGCATTGATAAAGGCCGGATTGACATAGAGGATGGATGTGTCGAGCAGACCATAGTGACCCAATAGCAGCACCCCGGCCATAGCCGTAATACCAGCGGTGAAGAAGACGCGGAGTACGGTGAAGTCATACCCGTAGAAAAGGCCGACAAGCTTTTTAGTGGTGGAAAAGCCTCCCTGTTCAAGGACAAATCCGAATGCAACGCCGATTGCCAGTGCGAGGATCAAGCCAAATTCCTCGCTGATGATATAAGGTACAAGTGGACCCATAGCGCAATCAGTTTAACCAGAGTTTTCTGAAAAACCAAGCCAGCCCGTAAGCTGCACCAAAAATGGCCATCATGGTCAGAATGCCGCCAAGGGAAAGGACAGCCATCCCGCTGAGGGCTGTTCCGCTGGTACAGCCTCTGCCCACCTGTGAGCCAAAGCCAAACAGGGCACCCCCGATGATTGCAGTAACGATCCGCAGGGTATTGGTTACCCGCGGACCCTTTTCCAGTTTCAGTCCGACCCTGTTGCCGATCACACCGGAGAAAAAAGCTCCGATAATCACTCCCACCACCTCAAATACCAGAAAATTTTTCCAAGGTCCTCCGGGATTGTTTTTAGCAAAATCGGTATAGAATGCGGTATTCGCTGTATGCCCGGGAGCAGCAGCATCGACCGAGGCAATGACTACGCTCTTGAAAGCGCCACTGGCTCCCAGACCACGCCCCGAGATGTAAATCGTGGTCAACAGCACCAGACCCAGCAGAAATCCTGCCAGGTAAGGGTTCATGTATGGTTTTGGCTTCATTTTAACATTCATTGTTTTTGTTTCTTCCAGGTCTCAAATCCGTTGCGGGTCATTCTTCATCCAGGTTTCCGGCACTATTGCATCTCCCTGCTTCGCACCGTCGCATCTTCCTCTTCCTCCAATTCCTCATAACCGGTAATCATGGCTTCTATGTTGGAAGTAGGGGTGCGGCCCGTAGTGGTCATGTAAACATGGACAACCAGGAATGCCATAAGCAATATTCCGCCAAGGGTATGCCAGAAAGCCACCGATTGAAGGGAGATATCGCTGATGACCACAAGGTCGTTTTTGTCGATTGACTTGTGGAACATATATATAATTCCCGAAAGCACAGTCAAAGGGATCAATACCAATTTGAAAACCAGATAGGTAAGCCGCTGTAAGGGATTTAACTTCTGTAGACCCGTCTTTTTGGTGGGGTGGGGTTCTCCCCTGAACATACCCACTGTGTAATACCTTACCTGGTCGGCCAGTTTTCGGGTAGTGGGGATGTATTGTCTCCATTCACCGGTGACCGAATGCCAGAAAATAGCGAAAATAATGAGTCCGATCAGCATCCAGGAAGCCACTCGATGGAATTGGGCAGCATGTTCAAATCCCAGTATGTGAAACGAACCGTGCACCTCAAAGCCGGTGAATGCCAGAAAAATGATGAGCCCGGCCTGGCTCCAGTGCCAGAACCTTTCAAATCCTTTATAAACATACGTTTTTTTCATACTGTCCCGGTATTTTCTGGTTTTGCAGTTGATTCATTTCTTCTTTTAGCTGAGATCACCCTGAAGGAGGCATGGACCACGACGCCTCCCAGGCAGGCCAGGATCAGGAGGAAACCGGAAGTGTCGAGTGTTTTATTGTAGTCGCGCCCCGGAAGATAAAATCCGGAGAGGGAGGCCAGCCGTCCGTCGTGGCGGGTGTGACATTCGGCACATCCCACACTCTGTTCTTTGGGAGAAACCATGTGGTTAATCGGCCAGTGCATCACGGTTTTCACAAAGCCGTATTCTCCGCTGAAGGGAAGTCCTACCCGGGCCATTCCTGCAGCCGATGCCAATTTCCAGTCAAAATCCATCCAGTAGGCGCTATCCCCCTTGTTCAAGGAAAAGAGTTTGGGCTGTATGAGGGTTTTATACCTGATGTCGTAAATCTGGTCACCGGTGTTGATCTTGACAGGAAAAATCTTTGAATCCCTGTCGTCATGACTGCCGAAAAGGGTATTCATTTTCACAAGAGTTCCCTGAATGGTATCCCCGATCAGGTAGTGATCGGCGGTTCCGTTAAACCAGATATAATCGGGTTTAACGTTCTTCGCCCATCTGAATGTTCCCTTGATGGATTGGTACTCTATGGTACTGTCGGCGTTAAATTCCTTATAGGGTTCCCCGTTCCTGAGTTTGCCGGCATCGGACCATTTCCAGTCCATTTTCGTGGGATTTTCTTTTGCATAAACCGGAATATGACAAGCCTGGCAAGATACTTTGGCATTGTGACGGTTCAGCAGGTTGTCGAAATGGGGTGTTCCGGTGTGGCAATCCTCGCATGTTGCTCTGTTGAAATTGGTGGACGACACGGAATACAACTTTCCCTTGATCTGGTGGTTTTTTGCCGTATGGCATGCTGTGCATGACATGTTCATGCCGTTGGCGGCCATGTGGACATCTACATTCCTGTCGCAGGAGAGTTGAGCTTCCTCTAAGTCGCCGTGTTTTACGTTGTTTCCGCCTCCGCTGTAAAAATGACAGCTTCCGCAGTTGATCCGCCGGGGGGCGCCCACACTCTGGGCAACTTTTGTAAGATTGACCGTGCGGTCAGGGTAACCGGCCATGGCCGAACCTTTGTGG
>CAZLDP010000134.1:0-6986 GCA_964558145.1 uncultured Prolixibacteraceae bacterium
CGAAAGCATCTATGGGGCAGGTTCCTGTAAACTCCCCAAACCCGACTGGGGCCGCTATACCCGGAAGGGCAATTCTCTCTTTGCCCACTGGATGTACCCCAGCCTGGGACAACTCAACACCCGCGGCGTCCCCTTCGATAAGGTCAGGAACATCTACATGCATTCATCAGGAGCAGAGCTCTCTTATGTGAAGAACTGGTGGGGCAACATGGAAGAGGGCAACCTCTTCATCAATACCGGTTCGTCACCCCAAAAACCTTATCCTTACGACACCGTCATCAGACTTGAAATGAAGGATTAATTAACGCGAGTTCGGCATATAATCACATATTATAAGCCGGCTTTAGCGAACCTTTTTTAGAGCTGGTCCAGGGTGCATTGGGGACGAATTACTCGACGTACCCGAATGACGGGTGGCGCTATGGATACCATATTGGGAAGAATCGGCAACGATTATTTTATAATCAAAATACTTCCCATTGGGCAGACAAGATATTCAGTCGAAAAATTGAATATAAAAGAGAAGCAACTGAAAAGATGATAATTGTAATAGATTCATTCTACAATATGTTTTAATGGCATGAAATATATTCTCGTAACTCTATTTTTTTCCATAGGTTGGTTAAATCTTTATGGTCAAAATAACCTTCCTCTGGTATATTCCGACGATGTTTCCAATGATGTCATCGCCATCAATTTAAGGGTAAAGGCGGAAAAATCCTTTAATCGATTGCATGTTCCGAAATATCAAAGAGAATGGTTTGCAAAGAAAGAATCATTGAAAAAACAGATTATTGAAAAAGCAAAAATCTCTTTTTATCCCGGTTTGCCGTTGGATTATCATGAAACGAAGACCCACAAACTCAGTGGTTATACCGTCAAAAACATCTATTTTCAAACCCGTCCGAATATATATGCCACAGCCAACTTATATATACCCGATGGAGAAGGCCCCTTTCCAGGAGTCGTTGTGATGATGGGACATTCTCGAACCGCCAAATTGGTGGAGGTCTATCAATCGTTAGGTCATACCCTCGCCTTGAACGGATACGTTGCCGTAGCAATTGATCCGTGGGGTTCGGGGGAGCGGGCCACCATACACGGGACATTTGAATATCACGGCGCCAACAGGGGCGCCTCCCTGATGAACGTGGGTGAAACGTTGATGGGGATGCAAATTACGGATAATATGAGAGCCGTCGATCTGCTCTGTTCCCTTCCTTTTGTCGATTCCGGGAATATCGGGGCAACCGGGGCAAGCGGGGGAGGTAACCAAACGATGTGGTTGGCCGCAATGGACGAGAGAATCAAAGCAGCCGTTCCCGTTGTAAGTGTCGGTACCTTTCAGTCGTATGTTATGAATAGTAACTGTATTTGTGAAATGCTCATTGATGGATTGACTTTTACGGAGGAATCCTCTGTTTTGGGATTAATCGCACCGCGCGCATTGAAAATATGCAATGGGTTGCAAGAGTCGAACCCTTCATTCTTTCCACAGGAGATGTTGCGGAGTTTTCAAGGAGCAAAGACAATTTATGGTTACTACGCGGCAGAGAGTAAACTCTCGTACCAACTGTTTGACACCCCTCACGGCTATTACCCGGAAATGAGGGAAGCCATGTTGGGTTGGTTTGATTTACACTTAAAAAATCAGGGTACGGGTATTCCCAAGAAAGAACAGCCGTTTACCCTTTTACCCGAATCAGACTTAATGGTTTTCCCAAGTGGGGAACGTTCACCCCAAGTGGTTTCTACCGAACAATTTTGCTTTAAACAAGGATCCTTCTTTAGAAGCAAGATGTTGGCAAATCAAAATATAAAGACGGGGAAAAAGAAAAAAGAACTGAGAGGTTTATTGAGAATACCGGCTGACACAAAATTAGAGACAGTGGAAAGTTTACCGGTCTCAGGAAATTGGGAACGCCATATCTTGACCACTTCATCGGGAGAACAAATACCTGTCTTGACCTATTTACCGAACAAAAGCAGTACAAAATATATTCTGATTTGTAATTCCAACGGTAAAAAAGATATTCCTGAAGTGAGAATAAATGATTTCATTGGGAAAAAATATGGCATTTGCATCGTTGATTTGTGGGGAATCGGAGAGAACTCCTCTACCGAAGCGACACAAATTGACAGGTCATTACCGAAGTTTCATACACTATCCCGATCAGTCATGTGGTTGGGAACGACCATGCAGGGAATTTGGGTTAATCAGTTGGAAATTGTTCTCGATTGGCTTAAAACAACCCATAAGGTTCAAAAAATATCCATAGAAGCCAATAAAGAGTTGGCTGTCGCCAGTCTGTTATTATCTGCACTCACCCGAAAAGGGGATGATTTAATTCTTAATAATATGCCCATCAGCTATTTATTCGACAAGCAGGGGAACATTGATCATTTTTCGATGGCTATTCATATCCCTGATTTCTTAAAATGGGGGGATATATCGCTTCTTGCCGTACTCTGCAACAAAGATATTACCCTGAATAATCCGGTGAGTATCACAGGCAGGACACTGTCTGAAGAAGAAATTGAATCGTTCAGGGATGAGTTTGATGCATTGGCCACACGTTTAAAAAGCAGGTCAAAAATTGATTTTGAAGGCGATTCCGAATAACAAGACAGATGACTTATTGTATCTCATATTTTGAAGAAAAATCATCGTCCATTTTATCTTTCTCTTTTCCAATATTTGATTGTATGTCCATGAAAAGCGAACCACACCAGATAGATGAAACAGGGAATCAACACCCAATATCCGGCTCTTAACCCGTGGCTATCTCCTATTGCACCATAAATCAATGGTAATATGGCATTTCCGCTTAAGCCCATAATCAACAGGGAGGAACCTGTCTTTGTGTATTTCCCTAAATTATGAATGGATAAGGGCCAGATACCGGCATAAATCAATGCGTTAGGAAATCCTATTGAAGCTAAGAACCATATCGAGATGTTTGCCGTTTGCCCGAACAAAATAACGGAATGGTTGGCGAACACTACCCCTAAAGAAAGGAGTAACCCAAGCGTGGTACAAAACTTTAAAGCAACTTTTTGCGAAACGAATCGAGGAATAAGCAAGATTCCCAATAAGTAACCGATAATTGTACATATAAGGGTGTAAGAAGGGAAGAATTTCGCATCCAGCAGGCCAATCCCCATCGATCCGGCATAATTAATGATTGTATCTATTGCCACTACCTGGGTACCTACATGCAGAAAAATTGCAATGGCGCCAAAAACGAGATAGGGATAATCCAAAAGAGACTTCCTTGACGTACTTGTAACCGGCGGTAAATTATTATTTTCCTCTTTGGAGTCATCCTCCTTTTCTTCTATCTCCGGTAATACTGAATATCTTATGCCGATACCTGTTAATAGTAAAAGAATGGCAAGAATGGAATAGGGCATGATGACTCTCCTGATCAGTTCCTGTAGAACTATATTTTTCTCTGTTTCGGAAAACGCTCCTGCTTTGAGTAATGCAAAAGTACTGTCATCAGTCGATTTGAACACAACAGCCGCAAAAAGTAAGGGAGCAATGATACCTGCCGATTTGTTAAAAATGCCCATTATACTCATTCGCTGCGCCGCACTATCAATTGGCCCAATTATGGTTACATAAGGGTTTGCTGCCGTTTGAAGAATGGCAAGTCCTGTTCCGAGGCAATACAATCCAACAAGAAAAACTGCATATTGCCGCATAAGTGCCGCCGGAACAAAGATGAGAGCCCCCAAAGACAGAAACAGGAACCCGCACATGATGCCCTTTTTATATCCTGTCCTATTTAATAATAAACCCGACGGAATCGCCATCACAAAATAGGCGATATAAAAGGCAAAAGTGACGAAATAGGATTGAAAATGTGTTAGTTCAAGTGCAATTTTAAAATAAGGTATAAGGATGGCGTTAACCCATGACACCAGGCCAAAGACAAAATACATAACGGCCAAAATCCCCATCGAGATATAAAAAACTCTTTTGTTCATTAATGAAACTTTATTTTATATGTAATTCTCAAATAATCATTCTATTCCGTTGAATCGGCAATCAATGTAAATTTGTTGCTATTTGGCAGAATAAATAAATTTCGTTTCAGTTTAACTGAGAAGCAGAGTTTTCATCTAAGAACAATACAGCATAAGGATGTCTACGTAAAATCGTCGCGGGGCACGAAGTTGATATTTCCGCGTTCAGTGTATTATAAACGGCATTGGCTTTTCGCTTATCCGGTACCATACAACTGATTACGTTGCAACGCATGATAGCAGGAATTGTCAGGCTAACAGCCTCTTGGGGTACCTCTTCAAGAGAAGAGAACCATCCTTCTCCCAATTGCTGCCGGCGACAGATCTCATCCAACTGCACTATTTTCACCAATTTCGGATCGTTAAAATCGGCGACACCAGGATCATTAAAGGCAATATGACCGTTCTCCCCAATGCCTATACAGGCAACATCGATCGTAGCTTCCTTTAACAGTTTCTCGTACAGGGCTATTTCGTGTTTGATATCTTCTGCATCGCCATGAATGTAATAAACCTGATGCGGTTTTACTTCATCGAGGATTCTCTCTTTCAGGTATTTTCGAAAACTTGCCGGATGTGTTTCGGGCAAATCTTTGTATTCATCCAAATGAAATACGGTAATTTTACTCCAATCGATGGGAAGAGTTTTTATCGCCTTGATAAAGGCAAATTGCGATGCACCGGTAGCTAAGATCAGGTTGGCATGCCCTTTAGCTCGAATAGCGTCATTCAAATGTTTTGCTACAAAGTCCGCGCTGCCTTGTCCGGCAGAAATATCATCCGCAAAAACACGAACCGTGAGATTTTCTTTTTTGAATTTTTTGATTTCTGTTGTCATTATTTTTTAATTAACGTGAATTCGACATAAAATTACAAATTATCAAAATAACAGAAAATTTCGATAAGTTTGCTATTCATAATTTTCCTTTATTAACAATTGATAACTAATGCATTAAATAAAATGCTTATATCGAACTCACGTTAAACATAAAATCGCATGAAAATTCTCCCGTTAATTTTTCTTGCACTGGTTGTTTTTACCAACGCTTCCTTGCAGGGTTCTCAACCCGTTAAGATTATTTTCGACACCGACATGGGGCCTGATTACGATGACGCAGGTGCAATTGCGGTTTTACATGCGCTGGCAGCCAAAGGCGAATGTGAGATCCTGGCCACAGTGGCCAGCGATGGGTACCCCTATATTGCCCCGACCCTTGAAGTTTTCAACCGCTATTTCGGCAGACCGGAGATTCCGGTTGGAATTCCCGGAAATGATGCTCCGGCATTTTCCAGTCCCAATCACTGGAACGATTCTCTTGTCATAAAATTCCTCCCCTCTCTTAAAACCAACGCCGATTACCCTCCTGCCGTTGAGATTTACCGGAAGGTTTTGGCTGCAAGTGAAGATCAAAGTGTGGTGATCGTGACCGTCGGTTTTCTCTCCAACCTGGATGGTTTGCTCAGATCGGGTCCCGACAGCCATTCACCCCTGAACGGAAGGGAGCTTGCAGCACGGAAGGTAAAAAAGTGGGTGGCCATGGCCGGAGCATTTCCCCAGGGAAAGGAGTTCAACGTGGTTACTCATCCCGAGGCTTCGGTATATGTCCTTCAAAACTGGCTCGGTCCTATCCTTTTCAGCGGTTTTGAAATCGGAGCGCCCATCATGACCGGGAACAAGGTGACTACACAGGGATCGCAAAACAACCCGGTGAAATGGGCTTATGCCTATAACCTTGCCACATTTGAAAAGAAACAGGTCAGAAACAGAAATTCCTGGGACATCACCGCAGTGTTGTGTGCAGTCCGTAATCCTGAAAATTACTTCTATGTGGTGGGGGGCGGAACCTTTGTATGTCATCCCGACGGTTCAAACACCTGGGATCCCGATGTCGATTCGGGGCATGCATTCCTTGTCCACAAATATCCCTGGCAGAAAATCGCAGACATCCTCGATGATCTGATGACCTATGAGCCCTGATTTACCGGCGACAGGGGTACCAAAATCCGCTGCATCAGATCGGCAAAGATGACGGCCATCCGCTGCTGGATATAGCTCTCATTTCCCCGCACAGGGTGCCATCCGTAAAGTACGCTGTCGACTTTCTGGGTATCGGTCGAATAAATTAGGCTGGTCTGCTTCCCGGTAACCGGATGTACCTGGTTTTTCGAAAAACCGATGTATTTGTCGAACTCCACAACAGGGAGGCCCCATTTAGCTGCCAACTGCCTGACCGAGGTATTGTAGGTCACACGGGCATCATGCCAGTCGGTACACAAAACAATGACTGCCGGTTTTCCATAACGTTTCCCATAGTACCTCGACTTCGGATCGAACTGTAGGTTATAGCAATCGGAAAGATACCGCTTGATCACATAATCGAAAGCGCCGGCATAGTCACTCCGGTCAAAGGGTGTGGCGTACTCCTTCCAATCCTTCTTCAGTCCCGATTCATCAAAGACATTGCGGTCATGGACCTGCATGATCACGAAGGCATCGATCATCTCCAGTTCTTCGCGTGAATAGAGTGATCCGTCAGCCATTCTGTTGGCGGTATTGGCTATAGCTTCACCCCCAATAGCACGGTTTAGCGGGGTGGCATCCAGTTTCGCGCATCCCATTTCAAACCATCCATTATTGGAAGAAGCAAAGGAAGCTCCCGACAACAGGATCGTATATTTGGATGATACGGCTTCATGAGTGAAAGCCATTAAGGCCACCATCAGGAAAAAGAGTGGTTTATAACTTAACTGTTTCATAGTCTATGCAGGGTATTTTGGTTTCGATCAGAATCGGGGAGGCAAGATAGTAAAAAATATTTTTAACGTGGGTACAGATGTTGGAATGAACACTCCTCAGCACGAACCTAAAAAAAGCGGCAGTGGATTCACTGCCGCTTCGGTGGGTTGTACTGGATTCGAACCAGTGACCCCTACCCTGTCAAGGTAATGCTCTA
>CAZLDP010000135.1:0-6979 GCA_964558145.1 uncultured Prolixibacteraceae bacterium
CGGCATAGCTCAAGCAAGCTTGGCTCTGCACTCGCTCCTAAGAAAATTGTTAATTAGCTTCGCGCGAGTTGTTTGGGACGTTTTCCTGTTTTTTTCTGATATTTGCACCCTGTATTAACGGGCTTTTTATTGGAAGCTGCCAATTTCCTGAAATTATTCGAAGGGCATCCCGGTTTGTCAACAATGTGGAAGATGATGGATGCCCCCCGGGTGAAAAGATTCGCCTGCAGGGTATCTTTGGGTCCGCCCGGTCCATTCTGGTGGCCACATTGTTTCGTCAGTCGGGTAAGAATATCCTGGTGATATTGCCTGAAAAAGAGGAAGCTGCCTATTTCTATGATGACCTTGTAAGTCTGGGATTAGAGGACAAAACCCTGTTTTTCCCTTCCTCCTTTAAACGGTCGGTGCAGTTTGGTCAGCCCGACCAGGAAAACCTGATGCTCCGGACAGAGGCCCTTTCTAAAATTTCGGCACCATCAACATGCCATATTGTGGTTACCTTTCCGGAAGGATTGGTGGAGAAGGTTCCACCGGGTGAAACGCTGAAATCTAATACGCTGACTATCTCCAAAGGGGAAAGGATTTCGATTGAGTTTATCAATGAATTTTTGTACGAGTATGGTTTTGAGCGGGTCGATTTTGTCAGTGAGCCCGGACAGTTTGCCATCAGGGGGAGCATTGTCGACATTTTTTCTTATGCCAGTGAAGATCCCTTCCGGCTTGATTTTTTCGGGAACGAGGTGGATTCGCTCAGGAGTTTTGAGATTGACACCCAGGAATCGAAGCAGTATTACGACCGGATTGTTCTGGTTCCTGATATACAGCGACACGACAGGGATGGATCGTGGGTGTCGCTGATGGAGTTCATGGCCCCCGACACCTTGTGTTTTCCGGTTAACGGGCGATTGATCGGAGACCGGCTTAACGAAATTATCACCTATACCGTGGAGCAGACTCCGGAGGGAGAGGAGGTGAACAGGGCCAATCTTTTAGACGGAGAAGCCTTTCAATCACTTCTCGAAGAGAGGAATTGCGCGGAATCGGGTGGGGGAGAGTTATTCAGTGCGGAGAATTCCATCTCCTTCAATTTGTCGAAACAACCCGTTTTCAGTAAGAATTTCAACCTTTTGGGAGAGAATATGCAGGATTACAGCGACAGGGGTTACCGGATACTGTTGTTGTCGCCCCAAGAGAAACAGGCTGAACGGTTGCGTGAAATCTTCAGGGAGATCAGGCGGAAGGTCACTTTTGAGGCGATCAGTTTTTCATTGAATGAAGGATTTATTGACCACGATCTTCAGCTTTGCTGTTATACCGACCATCAGGTTTTCGAGCGTTATCACCGGTACCGGCTCCGGACCCGCAAGCCGCAGCGGGAGGCTATTACCCTGAAAGAGCTCAATAAGCTTTTCCCGGGCGATTATGTGGTACATGTCGATCATGGAATCGGAAAATTTGCCGGTCTGGTTAAAACGGAGGTCAACGGAAAGCTGCAGGAAGCCATCAGACTGGTATACCGCGACAACGATTCCCTGCTGGTCAGTATTCATTCGTTGCATCGGATTTCGAAATACCAGGGTAAGGATGGGGCCGCTCCCCAATTGCACAAGCTGGGAAGCGGTGCCTGGCAGAATTTGAAAAACAGGACCAAATCGAAGGTCAAGGATATTGCCCGCGAATTGATTGCCTTGTATGCCCGTCGACGAGAGGAGAAGGGTTTTGTTTATTCGCCCGATTCCTATTTGCAGACCGAGTTGGAGGCATCTTTCATGTATGAAGATACCCCCGATCAGGAAAAGGCGACTCTTGCCGTGAAGGAAGATATGGAGAAAGAGATTCCCATGGACCGGTTGGTTTGTGGTGATGTAGGATTTGGCAAGACGGAGGTTGCCATCAGGGCGGCATTTAAGGCCGTAACCGACAGCAAGCAGGTAGCAGTGCTGGTTCCCACCACCATTCTGGCATTGCAGCATTACAGAACTTTTTCCGACCGGCTGGCTGATTTTCCCGTCCGGGTCGATTATATCAGCAGGTTCAGGTCGGCAGGGAAGATCAGGGAGATACTGAAGCAGTTGAAGGAGGGGAAGGTCGACATCCTTATCGGGACTCACAGGCTGGTAAGCCAGGATGTGCAATTCAAGGACCTGGGGCTGATGATTGTGGATGAGGAGCAGAAATTCGGTGTGGCTGTCAAGGAAAAGCTGAAAAGGATGAAGGTGAACTTAGACACGCTCAGTCTGACGGCCACTCCCATACCGCGGACCCTGCAGTTTTCCCTGATGGGAGCCCGCGATCTTTCCATCATCCAGACCCCGCCGCCCAACCGCTATCCCATTCAAACCGAGATACATGGCTTTAATGAACAGTTGATCAGAGATGCCATCTTGTATGAGGTGGGGAGGAACGGCCAAATCTTTTTCATCCACAACCGGGTGCAGAATATTCTGGAGGTGGAAGAAGCGGTGAAAAGGATTGTTCCCGGGGTTAGGACTGTGACCGCACATGGCCAGATGGAGGGCCATTCCCTTGAAAAGGTGATCATTGACTTCATTGCCGGCAGGTATGATGTGCTGATTTCCACTACCATCATCGAGTCAGGGGTCGACATACCCAATGTGAATACGATGATCATCAACCAGGCTCAGAATTTTGGTCTGAGCGACCTTCATCAGTTACGGGGAAGGGTGGGGCGTTCCAACAAGAAGGCATTCTGTTACCTGATCACCCCCCCGCTTGCGTCGCTGACGCCTGAATCGCGGCGGCGGTTGAAGGCGATTGAAGAGTTTTCCGACCTGGGAAGCGGTTTTAACATCTCTATGCAGGACCTCGACATCAGGGGGGCGGGGAACCTGCTGGGAGCGGAGCAAAGTGGTTTCATCGCCGACATTGGTTTTGAGACCTATCACCGGATCCTCAATGAGGCAGTCGAGGAGTTGAAGAGTGAGGAATTCAGTGAACTCTTCGGGCATGAGCATGATGACCAGGGAACCGGAAAGAAGGAACGGTATGTGAAGGATAGTCAGATTGATACCGACCTGGAGTTGCTTTTTCCCGAGCATTACATTCCTTCCACAGCCGAAAGAATGTTGCTTTACAGGGAACTCGATACCCTTGAAAATGAAAGCCAACTCCGAAAATTTGAGAAGAGTCTGACCGATCGTTTTGGGAAGATTCCTCCTGAAAGTGTGGGACTTATGGATATTGTAAGGCTGAGATGGGAGGCGATCAGGCTGGGTATGGAAAAGGTCGTACTGAAAAATGGAAATATGATTTGTTATTTCCCCGGCGATCAACAATCGGACTATTATCAGTCGCCGATTTTCGGAAAAATTCTTCAGTTTGTACAGAATCACCCCCGGAAATGCAGGATGAAAGAGGATGGGAAACTAACCCTGACGTTCATGACCGTCCTCCAAACCGGAGAAGCAGTGGCACTCCTTGGGGAGATCAGTTGAAGAGTCAGACATATATCGTATGGGGGAGTTATTTATTTTTTAGCTAATTTCATCCCAAAATCGGAAACGGAAAACTTACTATCCATGGATCAAAGTAATGAGGAGAAATCTCAGGGATTGACACGCCGCAACTTTATTGCTGCAACGGCTACTACGGCCGCAGCATTTACCCTGTTGCCATCGCATGTGATAGCGGGTTTGGGTCATACCCCTCCGGGATCCAAGCTGAATATTGCCGCCATTGGAGTGGGGGGAATAGGATACCGGAACCTGAAGAACATGGAGACCGAAAATATTGTGGCTTTGTGTGATGTGGATTGGGATTATGCGGGAAAGAGTTCCTTTAAGGCATGGAGTCTGGCGAAGCAATACAAAGATTATCGGGTCATGTTTGACCGGCAGAAGGATATTGATGCGGTTCTGATTGCTACCCCCGATCATTCACATGCCTTGCCGGCCATGATGGCCATGCGGCTGGGCTATCATGTTTATTTGCAAAAACCACTTGCGCACAGTGTCTATGAGAGCAGGATTTTAGCCGAAACTGCCCGTACTTTCAAGGTGGCCACCCAGATGGGAAATCAGGGGAATTCCGATGAAGGGATCCGGAAAATATGTGAATGGATCTGGGCAGGCACCATCGGCGAGGTAACACGGGTGGATGCCTGGACTAACCGTCCCCTCTGGCCGCAGGGATTGGAGCGTCCCTCCAGGGAACAAAGGGTTCCCCGCAATCTCGACTGGGATCTTTTTATCGGCACCGCCCCCTTCCGCCCTTACAACGAGATTTATACCCCCTGGAACTGGAGGGGCTGGTGGGATTTCGGTTCAGGCGCTCTGGGCGACATGGCCTGCCATATACTGGATTGCGTTTTTATGGCGCTTAAACTGGAACATCCTTCTTCGGTGCAGGCATCCTCAACCCCTTTATTTGCCGAATCGGCTCCCAACGCGGAAATGATAGTGTATGAGTTTCCCCGTCGCGATAATCTGCCCAAGGTAGCCATGCCTGAGATGACTGTAACCTGGTACGACGGCGGATTAATGCCTCCCCGTCCCGATGAGCTTTTAGACGGGGAGATGATGGGTGATTCCGACGGGGGATGTATATTTCATGGGACTCGCGGTAAAATCATGTGCGGCGCTTATGCCCGGAATCCACAGTTGTTGCCTACCCGTGAAATGGAACATTTTAACCCGCCTCCCCATTCCATACGCCGGATCTCCGATGCCATGACGGGCGGGCATGAACAGGATTGGATCAGGGCATGCAAGGAGAGCCGGGAAACACGGCTCGAAGCTTCTTCTCATTTCGGGTATTCTGGACCCTTCAACGAAATGGTGAACCTGGGCGCGATGGCGGTCAGGTTACAGAGCCTGGGCCGCAAATTGATGTGGGATGGGAAAAATATGCTGTTCACCAATATCGGATTTGACGACCAGGTGAAAACACTTACCCGTGACCGGTTCGAAGTGGTCAACGGAGATCCCCGTTCCGACAGAAAGTATGCATCATTCCCTGCTGCCCAGATGGCCGAAGAGATGATCAGACACACCTACCGGGATGGCTGGGAACAGATTTAGCCCTGAGTTCCTCCACACATTCGGCCAGGAGTTTCTTCCGGTAATAAGCAGGGTGTGAAAAGTGTAGGAAACGCAGCGCCTTGAAGGCGTTAAATATTTGAAAAAAACGGAGGCTGAAGATTTCAGCGCTGCTGCAGTTGGCCGACAATTCACTGAACCGGGGCGCCAGTTTCTCTTCCCTGATAAAGGCGGTCACCGAATCAGGCAGTGGATCCTGAAAATCTTCAAAGGGCACTGGCGTGGTGTTATAAAACTGTTTCCTCCTTGCAAATAAAACCTTCAGGTCACCGAATGCTTCCAGATTAAACGCATACCACAATTCCGGAGAACCTTCCATCCATTTTTTCATTACTGGTCCGGTTCCGAAGGGAACTCTCTGCGATACCCTGGCGGAAGGATGTACTGTGGTGGCGTCGATTTCACCCACTCTCCCTGTCTGGGTAAGGGTTTGGAGAAAGTAGAAATCTTCGCCTGCCTTCCTGCGGGTCATCCCTCCCCGGCGTTGGTAAGCTCCGGCTGTCACTGCAAATGCGGAGCCAATGGTGGTAAGCGCATGCGGAAATCCCGACCAGGTCAGGGCTTCCTTGTAATATTGCATATAGGTTTCGTATAGTCTGATTCCGGTGGCCTGGTATTCAGGGATACCCTCCGTGATATGGCTGACCCTGATGGTGGCGCCAACATCGGCCGGGTGGGAGTCAAAATGGGCTTTAATTGCTTGCAGGTAATTGGTTTCTACAAGGGTGTCGGCATCAAGAGAAACGATAATTCCACAAGTCCGGTCAATCAGGTTAAACCGCCAGAGCGCTTCATCCATTCCTGCTTTCCGGGCTAAACCCACGCCTGCCCATTTGGAGGGTAACCTCACCGGCCCCAAAGGGAAAAAAGAGATCCCCGGTACGACGTTCTCTTTTATCCATAACTTCAGGGATTCAAGCGTTGCTTTATTGAATTGGGAAATCCCGGTATCACAATGCTCCGGTTCGTTGATCAGAATGATTACTTCGCAATGCCCTTCAAAACCGGTGCATTGCCTTAATGATTCCAGGGTCAGAAGAATATCGGGTTCCCGGAAACAGGGGATGACTACGATCATCGAAGTGGATGGATCAGGAGCCTCTTTAATCAATTGCCTGAAACTTGTTGATTTTTCAAAATACCGGGTGGCAAACATCTTGCTGAGGAAAGAAAAAAATCCAGGATTTCCCGGATTTTTTGATGATCTATTTTTTGTAATCTCTATTTTTCAGGTTGAGCTGCCTTGTAGCGGCTGTTCATCTTCTGAAGTACTTCCGCCGTGATGTTGGAAACCTCAGGACCGATCAGCACATTGCTTCCATTCAGGATATAGTCATATTTTTTATCGATATTGAACACTTTGAGGTAATTGATCAGGCTGTCGATCAACTGCTGATTGTTCGTCTGCTGCAATTCAGCCAGCTTGGATGAAAGCTCCTGGTCAAGCCTGGCAATCTCCTGCTCTTTGTTCACCAGCCGGTCACGCTCCTGCATGGCCCTTTGTTCCGTCAGAAATCCCCCTCTTTGCAGTTTCTGCTGAAACTCGGTGGCTTCCTTCTCAAAAGCAGTTCGCTTGGCCCCAAACTCTTTCGTGAATGCCTCCTGCTTTTTTGTGAATTCGTCATGCAGATTCTGGGCCAGATCATAATTCAGGATGACCGAGTCTGCTTTGACATACGCAATTTTCAACTCACTTAGTTCTTCAGTTGTCTGCACGTCGGAGGCGGAGCTCTTTCCGCAGCTCCGGCCGGTGAAATGCAACACATATAATATGACAATTGCCAATGATAAAAGCAGCGTAGTAATCAAAGAAGTTTTATTCATGTCGTTCAACGTTATTTACAGTCACAAAGATAATTTTTTCGTTCTAATGGTACATGAGATACCTGATTTTTTTAAATAATTGATATTGAATATTATAT
>CAZLDP010000136.1:0-6916 GCA_964558145.1 uncultured Prolixibacteraceae bacterium
AATGACTGTATTTCTTTTTGCCGAAATCACTGCATTTTTGTTTCCTGTTTACAGGCGAGGCATTATGATGCGGTGCTGGGGAGATGGCATTCTGTGGATCCGATGGCGAATGATGCACCAGCATATTCACCTTACAATGCAATGTGGAATAATCCTATTTTAAATGTTGACCCCGATGGATGTTGGGCAAATCCTGTATATGGCTCTGATGGAACTTACAAAGGAGATACGAAAGAAGGTTTCACTGGTGAAGTTATCATTTATAATGGAAAAAAAGATTTTAGCAAAATGAGTAAGGATGATTTACTTAAAGAGAAAGGTGCATCTACTTATGATAATACAAGAAGCACTCTAACTAATGATGCAAAATCAAAAATTTGGACAAATATAGCCTCGCATTTTGAAGGACTTCAAGTATATGATGAGAAATTCACCATGAATGACTTGAAAGATAAAAAAATACATTTTGGAGGTTCTGGAGGTTGGACTTCATCTTGGGTATTAGGAGCGGGGAAAGGAAAAATATCGGGTTCTGATGGGTATAGTTATGAGACTACAGTGGAGAATGTTGCTTCAAGTATTATTGTTCACGAATGGTATACCCATATTAAAAAAGAGAATCGCGATAATATGAAATCTCACCGATTAGCATATAAGAATGTGATAAACTATAAGTATTTCTGGAATAATACCACAGATTCTTATAAGGGATTTAATGTTAATAGGTTGAAGGATTATACCATAAGAGAGTCTGGAGGCAAGAAAACACAGGTTGACAACCTCTACAGAAATCTATATAAAAGATACACTAAATACAGTTGGTAGTATGTTGCTAATCAGAGTTTTATTGATAGTTATGTGGGAATTAATGTTTGCTTCTTGCATGAATCAAGATAAGCATTACAATAATTTTAGAAATAATGAAGAAACCATGAAAAGTTCTATAATTACTAAAGTAGATACAAATTTGTTATCCAATCAGTTAGATAGCATTAGGGTATCTTGTTTGTTTTTGAGAAAATCATCCAAATCAATTGTATTTATTTTTGGAGGAGATGGGTTTAAATGGTTAAATAATCATAAAGACAATAATGTGCACTATATTAATTCTATTGAAGACAGAAACAAGTTTGTAAACTATATTAATTTATTTTATATTGATTGTACAGAAGAAATAGTTCTGGAGAAAAAAAAGAGACATTACATTGTCTCTACCGATTACCCTGATGTTGTTACAGAAGGATATAAAGATGGTAAAAAAATAATTTACAACAGAACTCAAATCGGAGAAGAAGAATATGATGTAGAATACAATCCAAAATTCTTAGAATTTTATAAATTTTTGGATTGTTTAGTTGTAGAGTAATAATATACAAAAAAGCCTCGGAAGTTCCGGGGCTTTTGGAGTATTAGCACTAGAGAGTACCGATTTTGCTGTGGGACGTATTTACGCTACCAATAACACTACCGAGGCCCATTACCATTTATGCGATCATCTAGGCAGCCCCCGTGTTATCCTAAATGAAAGCATGAACATACTGGAGCAAAACGATTATTACCCGTTTGGCATGCACCACTACAATGCCCAGATGATTGTATCAAACAACAGGTTCTGTTACAACGGTAAAGAGGAACAACAAATCGGAGGATTGGATGTGTTGGATTACGGAGCTCGGTTTTATGACCCAGCGCTGGGAAGGTGGCACAGTGTGGACTCACTCGCTGAAAGACGTATTGAGTGGTCTCCCTACGCTTATTGCTTAAACAATCCTATCTTACGTATTGACCCTAATGGTTTAACCGATTTTACATTTGATAAAAAAACAGGTGATGTTAAGCAAATAGGTGAAAAGAATGATGACCCAGACAGGATACTTAAAGCAAATCGAAAAGGAGAAATTAAGTATAATAAAAAAGGAGAAGCCAAAGTTGCTGTTGGTGGTATAGAGCAGGGAATTCTTAAGGATGGTCAGAACTTTAAAAATAAAGACCAAGTAATCAGTGTAGGAGGAGAAGGCCAGCCGACTGTTAAAGGAGTAGAAGATTTTTCTCTAAAATTATCTGAATATGTAGGTACAGAAATAGCCGGGGTGTACTTTTCAAAAGATGGTGCTGCTGCTACAACACACATTACAATAGGAAATTATAAAAACAACACTCTCCAATCAGCAAAAGGTCATGGTCATAGCGAAGGCATAAGGCAAGGATTAAAGCTTAATGATATTACAGGTTTTTACCATACGCACCCAAGCACAGGTATTAGCGTATCAGATAGAACAAGAGCTTCGGAAGCTGATATTAATGCAAGAGATAATGCGCTAAAGCTTATGCCGCATATGAAATTCTTTATTATTACCTCTCCACTTTATTATGGAGCAGATAATGAAAAAATTGATTACACTAATCATTAAAGAAATTGCATAATGAGAATATTGGCAACTATACTGATGTTAACATCCTTTTTGTTTGCACAGGCTCAAGATTTAGCACTAAAAGGACGAATTATCTCTGAAGATTTAGAAGTCTTGCCAAAGGTTAAAATCACTAATCAAAAAAATGAATTGCTTGGTGTAACTGATATTGAAGGGAGATTTGAGATTTCTATTCCAAATGAAGTTTTGAAGCTAAATATTAGTTTTGTAGGGATGGAACCTACAATAATTGAATTGTCAGGCAATTGTAATTATTTGGAAGTTGTTGTAATGATTGAAGCCCTTTACGATTTTATGTCTCTTAAAAAGGTAGATAGACTTCGAATGAAAAGATTTAAGAAGCTACCAGAATTACATAAAGAAGCATTTGAGAAAGGTATATTTAAAACAGATAAGGCTTGTTATACACAAAAGTTTATACCTTATTACAAGAAAAAACAAAAGTGATATTAAAACAAGGCCCCAGATGGGCTTTGTTAATGCACATCATGAAGGACGTTCGAAAGGGCGTCCTTTAGTTTTTTCTTACCGATGAAGGCATCCAGCATGGTATAAATGGTTTTGCGCTCTTCATCGTTCAGGGCTTCCATGAGCCGGACTTTTTCCATCAATGATTTATCCACCGAATTTACATCGCTCAGGCTCTCATCGGATTGGATGAGCTCCACAAGCGAAACCCCGAGAGCTTTGGCAACCTTTTCCAATGTGGTTAAAGACGGTTCGGTTTTACCGCTTTCAATCCGGGAGTACATGGCCGCTCCCATATCAATGGCCATAATTACCTCTTTTTGTGTAAGGTTCTTAGCCTCCCTAACCCGTTTTATGTTGTCGCCGATATTCATTGCTTTATAATTTACCATCTAAGCAACAAATTTAAACATTAATGCTGCTTTAGGCAATATATTTAAAAATAGTTCAGAATGTATTTGATTAATTAATCAACTGTATTTATTTTTGTACGATTGCTTTTTTAATCAAAAAATAGTTGAACTATGGAAATCAGCGAGATAAAACAAAGGCTGTCAATAGCCGCCGTCCTGCATTAATACCACCTTCGCCCGGACAAAAACCACCTGATCGCCTGCCCCTTCCATGAGCATAGATTTTCACGTCCATAAAATACCGTATGTTAGACATTACATCCTGTTTCAAACCGCCCCACTGCATGGCACAAAAACAGGATGAAGCCCTCCGTATCTATTTCCTGGAATAAAAAACCAGAAAAAAAATCGGGTCTATGTTTTTATTTTGTAAGTTGTTCGTCCTATACGAACGGAGCTGTTAAGTGAACGGAATAAAACCTTATAGACATGAATAAATCGCTGTACCTCCTTGTGATCTGCCTGCCGGTGCTCCTGCTCTCCTGCGGCGAAAAGCAAAAAGAAGAAAAAATTAAAACTTTCCCTGATCAGCCGTTCCTCCAGAATTACAGCATCAAATATCTGGCGGGAAAGGAAAACGGGGAATTATATAAAGCAGGGTGTGACCGCAACGGGTTTGTCCGGCTTTTGTCATCACAGGGTTTGCTCAGGCCGCGAAACGGGCAATTCCTTTATCCGGGGAGCCTGGTTCCCGACCGGCAGGACAAACCCACCTCTGACAGGAATATTACAGGGATCACCCTGCACCGCGAGCAATTTGTCTACCTCAACGACAAGGCGGTTTTCAGCAACAGTTTCGCGGGAAGACTTTTTTTGCCCCACAACCTACCCGATGCCTGTATCCTTGCAGGAGGCAAGGAATTCAACTTTCTTATTTCCAACGGGGAGAAAATGGCTCTGCTGGATGAAACAGGAACCCTGTGGCAGGAATCACTCCCCGGGGAACAAGTCAGGGATATCCGGTTTGACCCCGCCCAAAACCTCTTCTGGATTCTGGGAGATTATTCGATCCACACCTTTTCACCTGATCAACCCATGCTGAAGGAAATCGTTCGCGACAGCAGCCTGACCTGTTTTGCTGTGTCGGAAAACGGGATTATCGCCGGAACGAACAACGGCTATTATGAAATGGATATTCACGGGAGGAAAACAACAGGTGAAGTATGCCGGAGGATGCCGTGGACTGAACTGACCGCTGTGGAAATCATCGGGGGGAAAGTATGGTTCGGATCAACCCGCGGGGCGATGATGCGCCGGGAGGAGGGCCAATATGACTATTATGCCTCGGGACGGTGGATTCCTTCCGATACGGTGATCCAACTGGCCCAGGGTCCCGACAATTCAGTTCTGATCCTCACTCCTGCCGGATTGGGAAATATCTGTTTTGTGGAGATGACACTTGCGGAAAAGGCCAGGCTGTTTGAGCGGCAGGTCAGGGAGCGGCACATCCGTCACGGACTCAACGCCACGCTGGCGTCGATGACCGGTGGCGACGTGACCACCGGCAGCCTGGAGGATTCCGACAACGACGGGCTCTGGACATCGATGTACCTGGCTGGGGAAACGTTCAAGTATGCCGTAACCCGGTCGGACGAAGCCCTGGAGAATGTGCGGGAATCGCTGGATGCCATGGAACGGCTCTATACTGTCAACGGACTCAACACCGGATTTCCATCCCGGTCTTACAACAGAAGGGGATATAAGTACGATGATCCGGCGTGGCGCAGGGCCGGGGATCCTGAATGGGACTGGAAATCGACCACCAGCAGTGATGAGGCCATTGGCCACATATTTGCATTCGGGGTGATCGCTGAGCTGGTCGACGAACCCGCGATCAGGGACAAAGCGGTGCTGCTCATCGATACCCTGATGTCGCACATTCTGAAAAACGAATTCTACCTGATCGACTGGGATGGAAAACCTACCCGCTGGGGACGGTGGAATCCGGAATATGTCAACGGGTTTCCGGAGAGGGTGGGTGACCGGAAACTCAATTCATCCAATATTACGGCCATGCTGCAGACTGCCTGGCATTTCACCGGAAAGGAGAAATACAAGGAGGCGATCCTTTACCTTTTCAGGGAACACGGCTACCTTGAAAACCTGACGCGTCCCATGGAGAAGATAGGAGTTGCGGCGGACGATGCAAGTGAGCTCAGTAAGCTTCTTTCCGAATCGTGGAACCATTCCGACGATGAAATGTATTATTGCGGCTACTGGGGATTGTACCGCTATGCGCTGAACGACACCCTCCGGGTCAAATACCGGGAAGCCATCCTCGATCACTGGAAAGCAGAAACTCCGGAGAAGGAAGGATTGTGGAATATCATGACCGCTCTGACCGGCGCTTCCGGCACAGGAATCGAAGAAGCCCTCTGGTACCTGAGGGAGTATCCCCTTGACCTGGTCGACTGGACCATTGTCAACAGCCACAGGAAGGACGTGGAACACCTGGAGCCCAATTTCAGGAACCAGACCATCCAGGAGGTGTTACCGCCTGATGAGCTGCCCATTTCGCGCCACAATACCAACCGTTTCAAACTTGACAGCCAGGGAGAAGGGTGTTCGGAATTCAGCGCCGGCGACATCTGGTTACTCCCCTATTGGATGGCCCGGTACCTGGGGGTGATTTCCGGATAAAGGAAAAGCGGAGTCTGGAAAATCTCAACTCATTAATTCCCGATTAAAGTTTACTAAGCTTAATTTTTTCAATTTGTAAAACGATAACAAGAACTACTTATGAAACGATTGCGTAAATCAGCGGCGGTCTGCCTGTTGGCAGCACTCTGTTCCGGGATGGCGCTCCAGGGATGCCAATTCACTCCCGATCCCGGTAAGGTTAAGGCAGAAGTGATCACTTCGGGCTTTATTTATGAAGAGGCTCCTTTTCCCCAGTGTCATGCGTCGACCCTCACCGAAACCAGCGAAGGATTGCTGGCAGCATGGTTTGGCGGAACCCATGAGAAGAATCCCGATGTCTGTATTTACACCTCCTCCCTTGAGGGGGGAAAATGGAAGGAACCCCGCATGGTGGCCGACGGAGTGGTCAGCGACACCCTGAGGTACCCCTGCTGGAATCCCGTGCTTTTTCAGAAAGACAACGGGGAAATCGTCCTGTTTTACAAGGTGGGACCCAGTCCCCGCGAGTGGTGGGGATTGTACAAGATTTCGGCCGACGGGGGCCATTCCTGGTCAGAAGCCACCCTCCTCCCCGACCGTCTCCTGGGGCCTATCAAAAACAAACCCGGGAGGTTGCCCGATGGAACCATCCTCTGCCCTACCAGCTTTGAAACCCCCGAAATGTGGAGAGTCTATGTCGAAACGACCAGCCAGGATTTAACCAAATGGGGAAAAACCGGGATAGACAACAACGGATTTAACGCCATTCAACCCACCATCCTCTTTTACCGGAAAGGGCGGATCCAGATGTTATGCCGCAGCAAGGAGAAAAAGATCGCAGAAACCTGGTCCGACGATATGGGAAAAACCTGGACTCCCCTGCAGGCTACCACGTTGGTTAACAACAACTCTGGAATCGACGGGGTTACCCTGCACAACCAACTGCAACTGCTGGTATGCAACCCCATTGAAAACGGCCGCAAC
>CAZLDP010000137.1:0-6904 GCA_964558145.1 uncultured Prolixibacteraceae bacterium
CCTTTTGAATATCCAGCATGCGACGATAATCCTTGTATTTCTTAGCCCCGGGATATGTATTGAATACGCTGGTTATCCTGGAATTCCAGTCTACATCGCATAAAGCCACTATGTTTTCGGTTTTGCCCACATCTTCCAGATCAACGCGGCCCATTCCCCCAATCCCAATACCGGCAATATTCAGCTTATCGCTGGGGGCTAAATGTCCTAACCCGGAAACTGCATGAGCGGGGATAATCGTAAAACCGCCCAGGGCAACCGCTGAGGTTCCTATAAATCCCCGGCGACTGATTGTTTTTGAATTTTTAGATTGCATACCCAAAATTTTTCAATTTGTCCTTTAGTGAATAATGGGAGTGAGTATCAGGTTTCTGTAAGAAATGGCGGTATGATCGCCCTGAAGATAAATGGGTCCAGGGGAATTAATATCCGATTGAATGGCCCCACCCGTAGCTCCCTGAACCGGCTGGTTGTCCACAATGGTAATTCCGTTCAGTTTTACCGTCACATGGCGTTGGCAGAGCGTAATGTCGAGTTCCTGCCATTCGCCTGCCGGTTTTTCAGCCTTGACGGTCGGCATGATCCTGGTGTAGATAGCTCCCATGCTGCCGCCCCAATCGAGTGGCCGCTCATAGGAATCGGCAACCTGTACCTCATACATGCCCCGGAGATAAACTCCGCTGTTGCTTTTCGGCGGGGCATTCACTTCCAGTTTCAGGTTGAAATCCTCAAAAACCGCTTCTGTACGCAGGTTTCCGTACCAGACATGTTCTTGTCCTTCGACCTGCACCGGATCGTTGGAGAGCACACCCTCCTTCATAAACCAGCCATTCTTGGAATTCTCTTCGATAAGTCTCCAGCCCGTAAGATCATTGTTGTTCTGGATCAATTGAATGGGTTCTCCGAATTTCAGGCTGGCAAGGTCAGGGGCAGGAGGCATGTCGGGAAGCCGGGTCCCCTTGATGAATACCGTATCCAATCCGGTTCCGTCTCTTTTCGGGCTGAATTGGCAGCCTGTCATCTGATCCCCGTCGCTTTTCAGCTCAATCCAAACCGGGAAGTTCTTCGTGAGCAACGGTTGCCCTTCAGCATCTCTGGTGAGAACCTCTTTCCTCGGATTTCTGCCCAGTACCAGCTTATCACCGGCCATATAAACATAAGGCAGACCGTAGAAAACTCCGCCGCTGCCCCACATGAGATCGGCATCGAGAAATCCTTCCTCCTGGCGTATCTGGAGCCATCCCACCGAACGTTTGCCAAAATCGAAGGTCCACTGCCCTAAAAAGGCAGAGAGATCTACCTGGGGTGTAGCCCCGGCCGGAGCCTGCTGTTTTTCACTGCAAGACCATAAAAAAGCCCCAAAAACAATGGCCAAAATGAAACTTGCTGCTGCTGATGTTTTCATAATTAAAGGATTATAGTTGTTTATAAAAGCTTGATAAAGTATGCGTCCACCACGGAACGCGCCTGGAAATTCAATTATTAGCATCTTGGGTTCCGTAGCAGTCCGACATGGGCAACCGGTCCGGAACTTCCGTGACATCCAAGTGAAAAGGAACGATGAATTGGCATTGTGAGCCAGATGAACTGCAAAACCATCGGTACAAAGTTGGTTCTCCAGCGGATGGAAAGGCCCCTGGCGCCTCTTGTGCCGAAGGCTCCTACCCCGGTTCCCCATGAAGAATCGTCAAAATCGCCGCACCAGATCCAACTCATTTACCTGTTAAAAATTCAACAGGTTATCTTTGTCATTATGAATGACATGAAGGATCAGCTCACCGAACAGCGTATTCGCCCAGGCAAACCACTTGCGGGTAAACTTTTCGGGGTTGTCTTTGTGGAACGATTCGTGCATAAAACCCGTATCCGCGTCGGTCTGACAAAGCGTCTTCACGCACCACGATATCTCCCTGTCGTCGGTACTGGTCATCGCCCGCATGATGATACTCATGGGCCACACCATGTCGTAACCGATATGGGGTCCACCGATCCCCTCAGCAACCTTGCCCCTGAAGAAATAGGGATTGTCTTCGCTCAGTACCAGCTTCCGGGTGTTCTGGTACAAAGGATCTTTCCGGTCCACACATCCCAGGTAGGGCAAAGCCAGCAGGCTGGGCACATTGGCGTCGTCCATAAAGGTGGCATTGCCAAAACCGTCCACCTCATAGGCATACACCCTGCCATACTTCCGATGTTTCACCACCCCGTATTTGCGGATTGCAGCTTCAACCTCCTTGGCTAACGCCAGACATGATGCGGCAAAACCCGCGTCGCCGGTTACCGCGGCGCTGATTTCGGCCAACTGCTTCAAAGAAATGACGGCAAAAAGGTTGGAAGGGATCAGGAAGCCAAAGGTAGTGGCATCGTCGGAAGGCCGGAAGGCAGAGTTGATCAGTCCGACAGGTTTCAGGGGACGTCCCCAACCATCATTGGACAACGTATCCAACTGGCGGGTGGTCGCTCGCTCAAACCGGTAAGGACCCAATCCCGACTTCCGCTGCTGGACTTTAAAGGTGTCTACAATAGTGGCAGCGGCTTTTTGCCAGTCGTCGTCAAAGACGGAGGTGTCACCGGTGGTCTTCCAGTAATGGTAAGCCAGCCTGACCGGATAACAAAGCGAGTCGATTTCCCACTTCCGCTCGTGCAGACCGGGTTTCATCGCTGTGCGGTCGCTCTTCCACTCTCCCTCGACCAACTCCTTGTTAAAGGCATTGGCATAGGGGTCCAGTAAAATGCACTGCGTCTGACGGTGAATGACCCCTGCCAGCAGAGTTTTCAGCTTTTCATCGCGGGGTGCCAGCGGAAGATAAGGCCACACCTGAGCCGAAGAATCGCGCAACCACATGGCATGGATGTCACCCGTAATCACAAAGGTGTCGGGCTTTCCGTTTTTGGCGCCGGTTTCCACGGTGGTATCCAACGTGTTGGGGAAACAGTTCTCAAACATCCACGCTAATTTGGGATTCCCGATCCTCGATTTGGCCGATTCGATAGCCTCTTCTACGGCCGGGGAAGTAAAATGACGTTGCTGTAAAACCGGCCTCCTGCTTACCAGGCCTTCCTTGACCATGGTTCCCCATAACTTTCCAGTTCCGGCCAGCGTAAGGCCGGTAAGGGCAAGTGTGCCTGTCTTGATAAAATCTCTCCTGTTGCTCATTACCTTGTTTTTTATGATCTCTTTTTCGGGTTCCTCAAGTTAGGAATAAATTCCAAATAATTGATTCTGCTTGTTACCATGATCATTTCACACCGATTCCATCGGGACCATATTCGAGGAAGGCAGTCTCAAACACTCGTTCCCTGGCTTTCCCGTTGAAATAATTGGTTCACGCAAAGTCTGGCAAGTCGTCCTGACAGGGTCCAGTTCCTGACCGCTCCCCAACAAGCCGCTCAGGATTAAAAAAGCGCTGTCAAATACCTCATAGAACGAAGATGAATGGGTGAACAAGCGCATTAAAACAAAGGGCCACGAAAGGATTTCCCGTTTGTGTTTACTTCCGGGGAAACCCTCAGCGTATATGCTTTTTCAAAACCGGGTAAAGATGGTTTGCCATTCGCAGGAAGCCCAGATCGGTAAGATGAGATCCGTCGACAGTGGCCTCGGAATCATCCCCGATGAACCGGTCACCCTTTACGAAGTAGATGTTCCGGTACCCCTTGCTTTTCAGTTCTTTCCACAGGGAGTACAAAAGGGTGTTTTTTTGGGTCACCTCGGATGCCAACCCCTGGTCAAAAGCCATACGGGGATAATAAAGGCTCTCCAGAAGCAGTATCGGCGCCTCAGGGCGCTTTTCCCGGATGATCTCCACGAACCGTACATAGTTGTCGCGCATCATCTGGGGGTTCACATTGGGGAGGCAGTCGATGACAAAGCAGGAGGCGTCTATGTCCGCCATCGCACTGGCAATCTCCAGATCGAGTTTCCCGTTTCCGCTGAAGCCTAAATTAATGGTCTGCCGGTCGAGCATGCGGGAGAGAATATTGGGATAGGCCATTCCCGGCCTGGAAGCACACCCCCCCTGGGTGATGCTGGTTCCATAAAAAACCACCGGCTTACTTTTCCGGGGGGAATCGACCAGCGGATTTCCGATAGATGCACCCGGTTCAACCCCTATTTCCAAGCGTGACAATCCGTCGTAAAGCGGCAGATAAAGCATGAATTCCCGTTCCCCGGGCTTCATGCGGCTTACCAAAACAGAACGGGATGCCTTTGCTGTAGGGCGTGCCAAATTCACAAACTGCCATTTCCCCTTTTCCAGACAGTAGAGGTCGAGCCCTTTGATCCCAGACGGGGCAAAATGGTTCATCACAATGTCGCCGGTTACTTCCCACTTCACCGCAATCACCGTTGAATTGCTGCGGAAACGGACAGCCAGTCCGCTGCAGTTTTTCGACAACGACCAGACCGGTCCGCGGGTCACCCCTTTCAGGCTGACCGGCAAACGCTCATACCTCCCCTCCGTATGGGAGAATCCCTTTCCAATCAGTTCAAACTGGCCTGCATCCACATACCGGAGGGTGTCACCGCCCGCCGCATTTCCTTTGCCCGCGAAAAACAGCAGGCACATCATGCCAATAATCATTCGTCTGCGTATCATACTCTTCATTCGCTTTATTTCTCGGAAATTACCTTCACCCCGTTGAACATGTAAGGATTGTCGCTTACTCTCAGTGCCTTTCCACTGGCTGTGGTCACCTTTTTGAGCAGTACCTCCCGGGTTATCACATAGGGATATTTCTCCACATAAGACTCATCGGTTCGCCCGGGATTGAAATTGGAGAAAATGGCGGGACCCATATACTCCTCCGGATGGTTCGTGTCATCGATATGGAGGTTCTCGATGATAATCCGTTCGGGCATGTAACAGGTATAGCCAAAATCGTGCTGCCCGGAGTTGGATCCTCCGAACAGGGAGGCGCTGACCGGTTTGCCGTCGGCAGGTACAAAGAGGCAATTCCGGATGATAAACTCTCCCTGCCAGGTACTGCCATAATCGGACCGCAGGTTGATGAGGCTCCGTCCCCTGATGGTGCTGTTTTCTACAGTAAAGGTTCCGCTCCCGATGGCATTGATGCCCTGGTGCCCCAGGGTGGAATTGCGGATGGTGGCATTGGCCACGCCCATATGGGCATCGAACCTCGAAAAAACACATCCGTCATACAGCAGGTTTTTGCAATAGTTCGATCCCAGGATTCCCCAGTACCTGCCGTCGTTGATGTCGTTTGTCTGCCTGCAGTTCACAAACGAAACATTGAGGGCCCGGTTGACAGAGAGGTCATAGGTACCCATAGAGACCGGCACACCTGCCGCACCAATGGTTCGGTAGGTTTTGTGTCCGGTCAGAACCGTATTGCGGACTGTCACGTAAGCACAATCACTCATTGAGATAAACCCTCCGTAGGGAGCGCCCTGGTCTCCCTCGCCCGTTATGCGGTGCTCCAGGCCGTCAACCACCACATTCGAGCGCCTGATCGAAATTCCCCGGCTGTAATAGGAATATTTCGACGTTTCCTGGTTCGCGATGGTGGTAAAACGGCCTCCGGAAATCGTTAAGGTGTCTGTGTCGATGGGAATGGCCGAAATGGCGGTTATTTGGTCGAAATCCCAGATGATGGGCGCCTTCATGTCCACACGTCCCTCCTTGTCGACAATGAAGATATCGGTCTGTGCAGATCCTTTGTTCTGGTTCGGTCCGTACCGGATGTATCTTTTTATACCTGAATTGGTAACGGTAATCAGGCAGGCCCCGGGCAGGGAGGTGACGATTTTCATCTGGTTTCTTTTCAGGGAGGAAATCCCTTCAGGTGTAAAGGGTTGCTGACTGGAACTAACCAGAAAAACAGGAGCATTGCGGTTTTGAACACGGGTGTCGTCGATGATAAATTCTGCGGTATTGAAGTCGGTATTGGTCCGGATGACCGCAGTACGATCCTGCCCGCCGATATAGTAGGTGGCCCCTTCATCGGCCTTTACGGGAAGCGCATGTTGGTTGGCAACCGCATGGGTCGCAGCAATGGCGTTCATATCGTCGGTTTTCCCGTCACCGGCAGCGCCAAAGTCACCGTACCTCACCATTCCCCTGCGTTTAAACTTTTTCAGATCACCGGGAGAGAGATTGACCCGCAGCGTTCCGCTTTCAGAACCAGAGACCTTTGTTGGACCCTTTTGCGAGGTAATCACCACCTCCGCGGGCAAGTTTTTGTCCTGCCCCTGTCCCAGGTAGGGCATACCGGAGAACAGGAAGAAAAAGAAGAAAAGAAAAAAAAGGATTCGCATGGTTGCCAATTTTAGCCTAAAGATCATAATTATTTCAAAAGTTACCTATCTGACCATTTAAATTTTTCAATTTACTGAATGATTTGCCCTTTCAGGGCGCATCGCTTACTTGTCGTTGATTGTTTAAAGGTTCAATAATGGTTCAATGGCTGCGCCGTTCAATGCCTTCGGCTTCGCCTCAGCGTTCAAAGGTTCAACTTGCTAATTGCTAATTGTTCATTGCTAATTGTTCAAAGCCTTCGGCGTTCAATGGCACTACGTGCCGTTCAAAGGTTCAACTTGTTAATTGTTCATTGTTCATTGCTAATTGCTAATTGCTAATTGCTAATTGCTAATTGCTAATTGCTCCTATTATTTCCGCGCTAAATGTCGCAAGTCAGGACTTCAAGGTCTGGATAAGTTTTCCAGCAGCTTTTTACCCTTGGCCAGCAATTCCTCCATATTCGCGGGTTTCTCGGTCACGTTGAAGCGGCTGATCATATCTTCAAGTTGTTGCAGATTCTCCTTTACTTCAGGAGAGTTATCCGCCAGGAGGTTTTCACGCAATATCCTGATCTTTTCAGCATCCTGAATCCCTTCAATCAGCCTTTCAAAACGGATGGAACTTCGGGCGTCGGGGTATACGAT